>JAQSDS010000076.1 GCA_029946045.1 Rhodoferax sp. | reverse complement strand
CATGACCGGCTGGCCAATGCTGGATTTGGCCAGTTTCAGGCTTGCGGCAAGGAAATCCCGGTCCATGTAATTGATGCCCAGGCGCTGCGCCGCGCGCGGCACGTCTGCGATGACCGTCCCGTTCAGATCGGTCACAAATACCCCGTAGT
This sequence comes from Rhodoferax sp., assembly GCA_029946045.1. GTDB lineage: Bacteria > Pseudomonadota > Gammaproteobacteria > Burkholderiales > Burkholderiaceae_C > Rhodoferax. Next base: position 6,547 of record JAQSDS010000076.1, on the reverse strand, counting down.
TGAACAACAACTGGAGCAGTGGGCGCTCCTCGATGCGGGTTTGCAGGGCGACAGGGTCGTCGATCAGGCCCTCATGTATCTCCTTGGCAACGGTTTCCAGCGCATGCATGCGATCGGTCACGTTGTTGTTGATCTCTTGGGCGACGGCAGATGCCACCGAGAACTGCTGTTCACCCAGCAACCGCGTCATATCGGTTTGCAGGGTCCGGCTGATGTAGAGCGACAGCGAACTGATGCTGATGACAAAAACGGCGAGCGTAAAGACGGTCGCACGAGTTTTAAGGGAGCTCCATGCCGAGAATTTTGGCTTCATGGTGACAGGTGTTGGCAAATCTTCTTATGCACTATCCCTGGGCTGGCAGACGAACAGAATATACGCCAGTAATACAGATCGCATTTGAAAAAATCAGCCGTGAAGCTCAAATGACTCAACCGGTACGCCCGGATTTGCCCAGGATGAGCGCTGACTTTTCAGGCCTCTGGTGGTCACTTTTGCAAGCAAGGCCGCCGTGACCCGGTGCAATGAAGCCTGTGCTGCGCTCGATCGCTGTGCTGACCCTTGAGCTAGCTAACTGGGCGTTTGGGGTCAAAGTCCTGAGTCGTAAGAAGTTCATGTCAGCACTGCATAATAAAAAAACATGCAATCCGCATGTCTTCCTTTCGAGGTGTTGATGCGCTCTCTCAAAAATTCATTCAAGCGACATGTTCTTGCCGGCCTGGTCCTGGCCACGCTGTCGTTTGCTGGTCAGGCCCAAACCGCCAGCCCTGCTCCCAATACCACCGGGCCAGGTGCTGCGGGTGTCGACAATGCACTGTTGTACGCTGTAGCCTGGAAGCAAACCGCTGCGGAGTACCGGGCTCTGTATTACCAGGGCTTCAATGTGGCGCGCATGCATGTGCAAGCGGCCCTGGCCAAGCGCCAACCTGGCGATAAGCCGCTGGCGGTTGTTACAGACGTGGATGACACGGTGCTGCACGCGTTGAACTACTGGGGACATTTGGTCAACCAGAAAAAGGATTTTTTTGACGATGCGATCTGGGACCAGTGGATCCCAGAGAACAAGGTCACTGCCGCGCCTGGTGCTGCAGAGTTCTTGAAGTTTTGTGCCGACAACAAGGTCGAAATTTTTTACGTCACCAGCCGCGATCAGGGCGAAAAAACCTATGAGTACGCAATGGGTCACCTGCGCCATCTTGGTTTCCCCTACGCAGATGACAAGCACTTGACGGTGCTGCGGGACACCTCCAACAAGGAGAAGCGTCAGGACGAAATCATGACCACCTACAACGTGGCCGTTTTCCTGGGAGACAACCTGAATGACTTTCGTCGCAAGTACTACATCAAGGGCGATGTCGACAAGCGTCTCGAGTTAATGGACGCCGACCGTGAAAAATTTGGCCGCGACTATGTGATTTTTCCTAACCCCACTGACGGCCACTGGATGGCTGCCATTTTTGGTGAGTCCGAGCCGCCACCCACTGATGCCAACCGCGAGAAGCTGAAAAAAGCCGCTGCGCGTTCTGCTTGGCAGGGTAAGTAAGCCGACAGGCATCTTCAGGTCCAGGCCCCTACGCCACTCGGCGTATTTCACAAAGCTCTGTGCGTCCGTAAAGTCGAACCATCGCTGAACAATAGCTTGATCCAGGCTTCATTTCAGCGACAACGGTTTCATCAACTTTGGAGTAGCACATGCAATCTTTGAACTCACGTCGTTTTACGCTCAAGGCGCTCACCGCTGCCGTCGCGCTCACCACCCTCACAGCGCTGCCAGCATTCGCTGCCGACACCATCAAGGTCGGCATTTTGCACAGCCTGTCGGGCACCATGGCCATTTCCGAAACCGTGTTGAAAGACACCGTGCTGATGGCCATTGACGAGATCAACGCCAAGGGCGGCTTGCTCGGCAAGAAGCTCGAGCCCGTGGTGGTTGACCCAGCATCGAACTGGCCCCTGTTTGCCGAAAAGACCAAGCAGTTGCTGGGTCAGGACAAGGTCGATGTGATCTTTGGTTGCTGGACATCGGTGAGCCGCAAGTCGGTGTTGCCGGTGGTTGAAGAAATGAACGGCCTGCTGTTCTACCCGGTGCAATACGAAGGTGAAGAGCTCTCCAAAAACGTGTTCTACACCGGTGCCGCGCCCAACCAGCAAGCGATTCCCGCAGTGGACTATTTGATGAGCAAGGACGGCGGCTCGGCCAAGCGCTGGGTGCTGCTGGGTACCGACTATGTCTACCCCCGCACCACCAACAAGATTCTGCGCGCCTACCTCAAGTCCAAGGGCGTGAAAGACACCGACATCGACGAAAAATACACCCCGTTTGGCCACAGCGATTACCAGACCATCGTGGCTGACATCAAGAAATTCAGCGCCGGTGGCAAGACCGCCGTGGTGTCGACCATCAATGGCGACTCCAACGTGCCGTTCTACAAAGAGCTGGGTAACGCCGGCCTGAAGGCCAAAGACGTGCCTGTGGTCGCGTTCAGCGTGGGTGAGGAAGAGCTGCGCGGTGTCGACACCAAGCCGCTGGTGGGCCATCTGGCCGCCTGGAACTACTTCCAGTCGATCAAGAACCCGACCAACACCGAATTCATCGCCAAGTGGGCCGCCTACGCCAAGGCCAAGAACATCGCCGGTCACAAGGACAAGCCTTTGACCAACGACCCGATGGAAGCCACTTACATCGGCATCAACATGTGGAAGCAGGCCGTTGAAAAAGCCAAGTCCACCGATGTCGACAAGGTGATTGCTGCCATGGCCGGCCAGACCTTCAAGGCACCGAGCGGCATCGTCAGCAAGATGGATGAAAAGAACCATCACCTGCACAAGTCGGTGTTCATTGGCGAGATCAAGGCCGACGGCCAGTTCAATGTGGTCTGGAAGACCCCCGGCCCGGTGAAAGCCAAGCCATGGAGCCCGTACATCGAAGGCAATGCATCCAAGCCGGATGAGCCAGCGAAGAAGTAAGGCGCATTTTTTGAAGCTGCGCTGAGTTCCACGCAGGGGTGGCGCCCTGTGGGAGCGGCGCCCTCGCCGCGATGGATCCCTGGCCACCATCGGCCCAGGGGCGGGCCTCCCACCAAACAGGCAGCCAATCGCCTCGGGGTGCAGCTTCTGAAAAAGGCATGGCAAACCAAAGAAATTGCAGTGTGGGCACTGACAACGTACCCACCCTACAGCCTCTTCTTATATGTTCTTACCAAAACTACTTTTTACCGCTCTTTTTTCGATGGTCACATGCGCCCACGCAATCAGCGTGGAAGATGCCAATGCCATCAGCAGCGGCGACACCGATGCACGCATCGAGGCACTGAACCAAGCCGTGACCCGTGCCGATGCCGGCACTGCGGTGTTCTTGCAGGCGCTGGCTGATGATGCGGTCAAGGTGGTGCGTGGCAAGGCCATCATGGTCCGGGGCGACAAGGGCATTGACCCCGTATCGGGCGCTGAATTTGCCTTACCCGACGATGCCGAAGACGTGATCAACAACAACCGCATGCGCGGCGAAATTGACTCGGCCATGGCTGCGCTCAAGTTGTTTTCCAAAGACGACAAGGTGCGCATGGCGGCCGTTCAGCAGATGCAAAGTGATGCCGATCCGAGCAAACTGGCATTGATCGAACAAGCCTCAAAGGCCGAGCAAAATCCTAATATCAAGGACCAACTGGCCTTGGTGCGCGCCGCAGCGCTGTTGGGCAGCAGCGACAAAGCGCAGCGCCTGGAAGCGGCTGCCTTGTTGGGCTCCAGCAACCAGTCTGGAACCAAAACTATCCTGCTCGCGCATTTGCAGACCGAGGCTGACGCCACCGTCAAGGCGGCCCTGGGCAAGGCGCTGCGCGAGGTGGAATCCAGGCTGGCCTGGGGCGACAAGCTGGGTGCCATCTTCAGCGGCATCAGCCTCGGATCCATCTTGCTGTTGGTGGCGCTGGGACTGGCCATCACCTACGGTTTGATGGGTGTCATCAACATGGCGCACGGCGAGCTCATGATGATTGGCGCCTATGCCACCTACGTGGTGCAAGGCGTGTTTCAGCGCTACCTGCCCGGTGCCTTCGACTGGTACTTGCTGGCGGCGGTGCCGGTGGCTTTCTTGGCTTCTGCGTTGATGGGCGCGGCCCTGGAGCGCAGCGTGATCCGCTTTTTGTACGGTCGCCCTCTAGAGACGTTGCTGGCCACCTGGGGCATCAGCCTGATGCTGATGCAACTGGTTCGCACCCTCTTCGGAGCGCAAAACGTGGGCGTGGAAAACCCCTCGTGGATGAGCGGCGGCGTGCAGGTGCTGGGCAATTTGTCGCTGCCCTACAACCGGCTGGTGATCATCGCCTTTGCCCTCTTTGTGTTGGGCTCGGTGGCCTGGCTGATTGGCAAAACCCGGCTCGGTTTGTTTGTGCGTGGTGTCACGCAAAACCGGCCCATCGCGTCGTGCATGGGGGTCAACACCGCGCGCATCGACACCTACGCTTTTGCCCTGGGTTCGGGTATTGCGGGCTTGGCGGGTTGTGCTCTGAGCCAGGTCGGCAATGTGGGGCCGGACCTGGGCCAGGGCTACATCGTTGATGCTTTCATGGTGGTGGTGCTGGGCGGTGTTGGCCAACTGGCCGGCACCGTGTATGCGGCCCTGGGCCTGGGTATTCTTAACAAATTTCTGGAAGGCTGGGCAGGCGCGGTGCTGGCCAAGATTGCCGTGCTGGTGTTCATCATCATCTTTATCCAGAAACGTCCGCAAGGCATTTTCGCCATGAAAGGCCGCAGTGCGGAGGCGTGACATCATGACCCATTCCATTCAACTTCCTGCGCCTTCACCGCTGCTGACACGCACCGGCTGGAGCGCCTTTGTTATCGCCCTGATCATGGTCTGCGCTGTGGCTCCGGTGCTGAACCTGTTGGTGCCTGCTGACAGTGTGTTTCATTTGAGTGACTACGCCGTGGGTTTGCTGGGAAAGATCATGTGTTACGCCATTTGCGCGCTGGCCATGGACCTGATCTGGGGTTTCAGTGGCATCCTGAGCCTGGGTCACGGCCTGTTTTTTGCGCTTGGTGGCTATGTGATGGGCATGTACCTGATGCGCCAGATTGGCACGGATGGCAATTACAAAAGCAACCTGCCCGACTTCATGGTGTTCCTGGACTGGAAAGAGCTGCCCTGGCATTGGACTTTTTCTGACAGTTTTGTCGCCACGTTGATCATGATTGTGGCGGTGCCGGGGCTGGTGGCCTTTGTCTTTGGTTATTTTGCCTTTCGCTCGCGCATCAAGGGCGTGTACTTTTCCATCATCACCCAGGCCCTGACTTTTGCCGCCATGCTGCTGTTCTTCCGCAATGAAACCGGTTTTGGGGGCAACAACGGCTTCACCGATTTCAAGCGGATTTTGAATATTCCGGTGGCGACACAAGAGATGCGCATGACCCTGTTTGTGCTCACCGGCGTGACACTGCTGGGCTTCTTTTTGCTGGCGCGCTGGCTCATTGGCAGCAAGTTCGGCCGCGTCCTGCAGGCGGTGCGCGATGCTGAAACGCGCGTCATGTTCAGCGGCTACAACCCGCTGCCCTACAAGCTCACCATCTGGACCATTTCAGCCATGATGTGCGGTGTGGCTGGGGCCCTGTATGTGCCGCAGGTCGGCATCATCAACCCGAGCGAAATGAGTCCAGCCAACTCGATCGAGATCGCCATCTGGGCAGCAGTGGGGGGCCGTGCCACGCTGATCGGCCCGATTGCGGGTGCCTTCATCGTCAACGGTGCCAAGAGCTGGCTGACGGTGGCCTACCCCGAATTCTGGTTGTACTTTTTGGGCCTGCTGTTCATTGGCGTGACGCTGTTTCTGCCCAACGGTGTGGTGGGACTGGTCAAGAAATTGAAGGGCGGTGCGAAATGACCCCCGAACTGATGGAGCAGGGCGCCCGGCGTCTCGAGGCCTACCAGGCGGCGCAGGCGGCCAAAGTTGGGCAAACCGAATCGGGCGGGCGCCAAGCGGGCTTTTCGCGCATCGCCACACCGGGCGAAGTTGACATCACCCATGGCCGTATTCTTTACCTTGAAGACGTGAGCGTGAGTTTTGACGGCTTCAAGGCCATCAACAAGCTAAGCCTGGACATTGCGCCGGGCGAACTGCGCTGCATCATCGGCCCCAACGGTGCCGGCAAGACCACCATGATGGACATCATCACGGGCAAAACCCGCCCCGATGAAGGCCAGGTGTTCTTTGGCAGCACCATCGACCTGCTGCGCTACAAGGAGTCCGAGATTGCCCAGATGGGTATTGGCCGCAAGTTTCAGAAGCCCACGGTTTTCGAGCACTTGAGCGTGTTCGAAAACCTGGAGCTGGCCCTGAAAACCAACAAGGCGGTCACCAGTTCGATGTTCTTCCGGCTCGACAGCGCGCAGAGCGACCGGCTGGCGGAAGTGCTGCACACGATTCATCTGAATGAGAGTGTGCGCGGCCTGGCCGGCAACCTGAGTCATGGCCAGAAGCAGTGGCTGGAGATCGGCATGCTGCTGATGCAGGACCCCAAGCTGCTGCTGCTCGACGAACCGGTGGCCGGCATGAC
>JAQSDS010000075.1:2320-6700 GCA_029946045.1 Rhodoferax sp. | reverse complement strand
GCTGGCGCAGCACCATCAGGCGGCGGTTGTTGTCAAACTGGGGCAGGGTTTCGCCGTTGATGCGCTTGGCCTCTTCGGCAAACCACTCGACAAAGCTGGCCCCGTAGGCGACTTCGCCCTTGGCCTCGGGCAGCGGTTTGCCCTGCTCGGCAGTCATGATGCGGCCGAGGTCGTCCTGGTTCGCCATCAGCAAGTCATACCACTTGCGCAGGATGATGCTGCGCTCTTTGGCGGTCTTGCTGCGCCAGGCTGGCCAAGCCGCGTTGGCCGCAGCGATGGCTTGTTCTGCCTCAGCCGGGCCCAGGTTGGCCACGTCGGCCAGATGGGCACCAGTGGCGGGGTCGGTCACGGCAAAGCAGCTGCTGCCCTTGACCCATTGGCCGTTGATGAGCGCGTCAGTCTTGAGCAGGGTGGGGTCTTTGAGTAAATCCAGAGGAGAGATCTTTGTATCCATGTTGTGTCTTAGCGAATTTCCACTTCGACGAAGATAACTTCGCCGGGGCCCGGGTTGATGACGTTATGGCTGACACCCACGTTGCGGGTGTATGAGTGACCCTTGACGAGTTTGCTGGTCTTTGTCCCCTCGTCAGTCTCCAGCACGAGTGTGCCATCGGTCATCGGTACAACCACGTAGTCATGCGCGTGCGTATGCCAGCCAGTTTCGGAGCCGGGAGGAAAGCGCCACTCAGTGACGATGACACGGTCGTTATCGATTTGTATGGTGGGTATGGCCTGAGGCTTCATCATTTGACTTTCTGTTTTAGATGTTTTAAGCAGTCGCGGTCAGTGCGTCTAAGCTTGCCGCAATGATGGCCAGACCTTCATCCAGGAGAGTGTCGCTAACAGTCAGAGGCACCAGGATACGAACCACATTGCCATACGTGCCACAAGTCAGGATGATTAGGCCGCGTTTGGTCGCTTCAGAGGCCAAGGCCTTTGTCAGTTCTGCATCGGGCTGATGGGGGTCACCGTTCTTGCATAATTCCATTGCGACCATGGCACCCAAGCCCCGGACTTCTGAAATGCACTTGTGGCGCTTGGCGAGTTCTTTAAGGCTGGCGGTGACGCGCTGGCCCACTTCACGACTGCGCTGCAACAGATCGTGTTTTTCAAACTCGTCCAACACGGCTAGCGCCGCTGCGCAGGCAATCGGGCTGCCGGCATAGGTGCCGCCCAATCCGCCAGGGGCGGGCGCATCCATCACGTTGGCGCGCCCGACGACGGCCGAAATCGGGAATCCTCCTGCCATTGACTTTGCCATGGTGATGAGGTCGGGGGCTACACCGCTTTGTTCACAGGCGAACCATGTACCTGTGCGACCAGCGCCAGTCTGCACTTCGTCGCAGATTAACAAGATTCCGTGCAGGTCGCACAATGCGCGCAGCCGCTGCATAAGTTCAACCGGAGCGACATTGAAGCCACCTTCCCCTTGAACTGGCTCTATGATGATTGCAGCGACACGGTTAGCCTCAATGTCGTTTTTAAAAATCTGTTCAATCGACGCGATCGCATCGTCAACGCTCACACCATGAAGTGCATTGGGAAATATGGCATGAAAGACTTCGCCGGGGAACGGGCCGAACCCAACCTTGTAGGGAACGACCTTGCCGGTCATACCCAAAGTCAACAACGTACGGCCGTGGTAACCACCCGTGAAGGCAATCACTCCCGATCGGCCTGTGTGCGCACGTGCAATCTTGATGGCATTTTCCACAGCTTCCGCGCCTGTGGTCAAAAACAGGGTTTTCTTGGCGAAGTCGCCTGGGGCCTTGGCGTTAATGCGCTCTGCCAGCTCCACATATGGCTCGTAGGCGAGAACTTGGAAGCAGGTGTGGGTGTAGCGGTCTAGCTGAGCCTTTACGGCCTCGATCACAGCCGTGTTGCGGTGACCAGTGTTGAGCACAGCAATTCCACCGGCGAAGTCAATATAGCGGCGACCCTCCACATCCCAGATTTCCGCGTTTTCGGCCCGTTCAACGAAGATGTGGTGGCTTTGTCCAACGCCGCGCGGAATGGCTGCTGCGCGACGAGTCATGAGGGCCAAGTTTGTCAATTTTGATTTGTCTTGCATGAGAAAACTCCTGTGTTGTGAAGATGAAGTTAGAGGGCTGGACGTTGCAGCGCGCCTGTGAAAAATTGACGAGTGTTCAGGGCTAGTGAATCGATGTGGTAGCCGCCTTCCTGAACGAATACTGTTGGCAAACCCATGCTGGCCACGGATTGTCCTAAGCGGTGGAATCCTCCGCTGGTTACGGCCACCTGTGACTGCGGGTCGTCCTTATAGATGTCAAAGCCCAGAGCAAATACCAGTGCGTCGGGTTGAAAGTTGCGGATCGCAAGGAGAGCCTGATCGACTTTCTCGAAGAAAACCGATTCGGGCGAGCCGTGTGGCATGGGCAGGTTAAGGTTAAAGCCCAGACCTGGCCCGACACCAGTTTCATCTGCGAAACCAGCCACACCAGGGTAAAAGTTAGTTGGGTCGCCGTGGATCGATACGTAGAGCACGTCTGCGCGGTCATAAAAAATATCTTGTATCCCTTGTCCGTGGTGCATGTCTGCATCAAACACTGCCACTCGCGCATATCGCTTACGTAAAGTTTGCGCTGCGATAGCTGCGTTGTTGAGATAACAGAAGCCGCCAGCCGCGGATCGACGCGCGTGGTGCCCAGGTGGTCGGCAGAGCGCGTATGCGTGATGCTCACCGTCGAGCAAGGCGTGCGCAGCCGAGTTCGCGCATTGTGCGCCCCAGTACGCTGAACGCCAGGTGAATTCACCCACTGGACAACTGCCGTCGGCAAGATAGGCTGATGCCTGCGCGAGAATGCCTCGCAGTGCGTTAGGTTCTCGAACAAAGATATTGGACATGACTTCATCGCCCCAATCAGCAGGCATTTTTTTCCACTCCGCGTGAGCGGACTCCAAGAACTGCAGATAAGGTGCGCTGTGTACCGCATTTAACGGTGCCATGCCATGATCAATGGGCTGCTGCACATCGAATCCAAGTGCATTCACTGCACCCAGGATAGCTTGGGCGCGATCGGGTACCTCTTGCGGCTTGCGCATCTGTCCACGTGACAGATATGTTTGGGGATGATGCAGTAGTTGGTCTGGATGGAAGAAGGTCTTCATAGTTTTCCTGAGAAGTGAGGTGGAGGCGTTCAGTAGCCGACGGTGCGGTCGATAGCGTGTTTAAGAACTTCACCTCTCATGGCTCGGTGAATGTTCTCGATGACGGTTTTCGATGATTGGTTTGGATCGCTGATCGAGGCGACATGCGGTGTAAGCCGAAGCAGTGGATGTGACCAGAAAGGATGACTCATCGGAAGTGGCTCAACGCTGAAGACATCGATGAATGCGCCGGCGAGTTGACCATGGTCTAGTGCAGTGAGCAAATCGGCCTCAACTAAGTGGCCGCCTCGCCCTGCTTGCACCAAGCAAGCATGCGGACGCAATTGAGCGAAAAAATTTCGGTTGATCAAGCCGGCGGTCTGCGCTGTGAGTGGCAGCAAATTGATCACTACATCACAAGCATTCAGGGCCAGCGCCAGAGCCTCGTTGCCATGTTGGCAATTTATGCCCAAAATTTTCTTGGAACTTCGGCTCCATCCGGTCACCGAAAATCCGAGTTTCACCAGGCTGCTGGCCACAGCAGAGCCTAGTTCACCCAAGCCTAACACCAGCACATTGCGCGCTGAGGCGCTAACTGGTGGGATGAAGGTCCACTGGCGATTTGCCTGGTGTATGGCATGCAGGTGTAAGTGACGGTGGAAGAACAAAACAGTTGTGAGGCAATACTCAACCATTCGCTGTGTAAGCGTTTCGTCAATGAGGCGCGCAACCGGGATGCGCGCGTCCAGGTCGGCCAGCTGCAATTGGTCAACTCCAGCACCCAGCGACAACACGGCTCGCAGATTGGGAAAGCTTCTTAGTCCCTGGGGCGGCGGTGTCCACACTAGCGCTACATCCACTGCTTCAGGTCGGTCGCACTGTGGTCCGGCAATGAAATCCAAGTCGGGCATGACCTCCTGCAGCGTCACCTTCCAAGCCTGTGGATTGTCGAGATCGCTATGAAAAAAAACGGTGGTCATGCCAGTACCTTGCCGCGATTAAGGAGTTGTTTAGGGTCGATCGCCTGCTTGAGAATGTGCATCAGCTTCAGATCTTCCGGTGTGCGCGAGTGGCCGAGGTAAGCTTTTTTATGTTGTCCGATCCCGTGTTCGGCCGAAATTGATCCTCCATAGGTACGCAGTAAGCTGTAGACGCAATCGTCAATCTCTGCTTCAGGAAAGAGACCCCAGCGTTTGTTCAGGTGTACACCAACGTTCAGATTGCTGTCACCGATGTGCCCGAAGTGGACATGCTCACAGTTTGGGAACCGCT
>JAQSDS010000075.1:0-2310 GCA_029946045.1 Rhodoferax sp. | reverse complement strand
CCTGTCCGCCGACAGCCGCGACGCGGTCGATGCGCTCGTCAACAAAGCGACCAATATCACCAATTGGAAGGCTTACGTCGTAGCCACAGTACGGTGCCCACATCAGAGGGAATTCGGACACCGCATCACGCAGACGCCATAAAGCATCCCGCTCTTTGATCGATTTGGCGATGACAGCATCCTGCAGCCAGCCGTGCTCCAATGCCTGCTCCAAAAGGGCAGAAAATGAAGCCATATCGCGGTCGGCATCGCTGCCTTCTGCTTCGATCAAAACCTGCAAGCCATTGCTGGTCACTGGTGAGCGTAAACCTGGTACTCGGGTTGTAACCAGCTCATGAAAGTCAGGCCACATGACCTCGAACGCCGACAGGGTTCCCGCCAGTTGGCTTTGCGCATGGCGTAGAAAGCGCACGACGGTATCGTGATCGGGCAACGTACACCAAGCGGTACTGCAGCTCAGGGGCATCGGATGCAGGCGCAACACCGCACGCGTGACGATGCCAAGCGTGCCTTCAGAGCCGATGAACAGGTGCTTAAGGTCGTAGCCGGCGTTGTTTTTCAGCATCTTATTCAGGCTACCGACCACAGTGCCATCGGCGAGAACTGCCTCCAGGCCCAGAACCTGGTCGCGGAACATGCCGTAACGAACGACGCGATTTCCTCCGGCGTTTGTGGCGATGTTGCCACCGATTTGGCAGGAGCCGCGCGCACCCAGGTCCACAGCCAAGAGTAAGCCGGCCTCACGAGCGTACTCCTGCACTGTCTGTAGCGGTGTGCCTGCGAGGACAGTGATTGTGTTGGCTGCGGTATCAATTTCTTCGATGCCGACCAGCCGCGCCATAGAAAGCGCCACATCTCCCTCGCCCGGGGCTGCACCCGCCACGAGGCCCGTTAGACCTCCTTGGGGTGTGACTGGTTGGCCATGTTGGTAACAGATCATCATGACTTGTGCCACTTCATCCGGCGAGCCAGGGCTTACCAATGCCAACGGGACGTGAGTATGGGTCTGGAACCAATCTGTGCAATGCTGAGGCGGTATTTCGGAGCCTGTAAGAACATTGGCAGCACCCACGATTCGGGTGAGTTCATTGATGAGGGTAGACATGATCTGTGCGGGTTTAGTCGGGCGACCGGCGAGATGCCAATGTGGCGGCGAGGTGGGTACGAAATACTGGTATCGTGAGCGCAAGGCCTGCGCTGGCAATGACAGCGATGCCCAGCAGCGCATATACATCGGGTCGTTGTCCGAAGACCAGAACGCTGAACATTACCGCCAATAGCAGGTGGAAGTAGTTGAAGGGTGCCAGTGATGAGGCAGATACCTTTTGAAAGGCTTTTATTAGGAGGTATTGACCTAACCCGCTGAGCAAACCTACCAGGATCATGAGAATCAAGTCTGATTGACCAGGCCAGATATGGGTTTCGGCGGTGGGGAGGGACAAAACCGTCATAAAGGTGCAGATCGCTGCGGTCCAGGCGAACTGTTGCTCCATGCTGACCTTGCCGGCCAGGCGACGCGTGAGAATCTGCAGCATGGCATAAGCTCCGGCGGCAGTTAACATCAGCACTGTACCCGCCAAAGGGAGTGCACTGCCTGGTCGTATGATCAACAGCATGCCCATAAAACCTGCGACCACTGCAGTCACTTGTCGCCGCTGCACTTGTTCACCCAGCAGCCAAGGCGAGAGTGCAACGATGATGATCGGCGACAGAAAGTAGATTGCTGTTGCCTCTGCCAGTGGCATCGTGTGCAGGGCTTGCATGAAAGTCAGGCCTACTGTGCCCAGCATCACGCCGCGCCACATCACTGTTTTGCGGTGTGCGGTGGGCAGTCTCCAAGCGGTGCCACGCACGCGCATCAAGATCACGGCCATCAGCAGAACAACTCCATAGCGCACCAAGTTGATCATAGGTGCGGGATGACGCGAAACCAAGTCTTTGGCTAACATGTCTAGCGTGGCCAAGGCAACCATTGCAGACAGGAAGATGCCGCAGGCCTGTAGCCATAGGGCGTGGGCCGGTCGGGAAATGACTAAGGCAATGGGTGAGGACATGGTGGCTGGGTGGCTCAAGTATGTTGATTCAGATCTTCTAGTGATCTCGTTGCGTTCAATGCTCACAAAGCGATCATTTATGAGGACCTGATGGCGAAGACGCAGCCCTTTTAAGTGCTGATTTCTACAGATTTCATCAGGTGACTTGGAGCGGCGAGATCAGGCCAGCGGTTTGAATCATGGCGTTGAGCAATACGTTGGCACCAGCCTCCAAATGAGCAGGCTCTGCATCCTCGATCTCGTTATGGCTGATACC
>JAQSDS010000074.1 GCA_029946045.1 Rhodoferax sp. | reverse complement strand
CCGCCAATGTGCGCGCGCTGTCGATCCTCCAGCTTGCGCTCGGCAATATCGGCGTGGCTGGCGGCGGCACCAACATCTTCCGTGGCCACGACAACGTGCAGGGCGCCACCGACGTCGGCCCCAACCCCGATTCGCTGCCCGGCTACTACGGCATTGTCGAAGGCGCCTGGAAGCACTTTGCCAAAGTGTGGGGCGTCGACTTCGAGTGGATTAAAAAGCAGTTCGCCTCACCGGCCATGATGAGCAAGCCCGGCATCACGGTGTCGCGCTGGATCGATGGCGTGCTCGAGAAAAACGAGCTCATCGACCAGGACAGCAATCTACGTGGTGTCTTTTACTGGGGTCATGCGCCCAACTCCCAAACCCGTGGCCTGGAAATGAAACGCGCCATGGATAAGCTCGACTTGTTGGTGGTGGTCGACCCCTATCCATCCGCCACGGCGGCCATGGCGGCCATGCCCGGCAAGCCTGAAGATTTGAACCCAAACCGTGCGGTCTACCTGCTGCCGGCGGCCACCCAGTTTGAAACCAGTGGTTCGTGCACCGCCTCCAATCGTTCGCTCCAGTGGCGCGAAAAGGTGATCGAACCCTTGTGGGAAAGCCGCTCCGACCACATGATCATGCAGCAGTTCGCCGACAAGCTGGGCTTTGGCAAGGAGCTGTCGGTCAACTACAAGATGCAAAAGGTGGGCGGCATGGACGAGCCGGTGCCGGAAGACATCCTGCGCGAAATCAACAAAGGCACCTGGACCATTGGCTACACCGGCCAGAGCCCGGAGCGCCTGAAAGCGCACATGCGCAACATGCACCTGTTTGACGTGAAAACCCTGCGCGCCAAAGGCGGCAAAGACAAGGAAACCGGCTACGACTTCACCGGCGATTACTTTGGTTTGCCATGGCCTTGCTACGGCACCCCCGAGCTCAAGCACCCGGGTTCACCCAATCTGTACGACACCTCCAAACACGTGATGGACGGTGGTGGTAACTTCCGCGCCAACTTTGGTGTTGAAAAAGAAGGCGTCAACTTGCTGGCCGAAGACGGCTCGCATTCACTGGGTGCCGACATCACCACCGGCTACCCCGAATTTGACCATGTGCTGCTCAAGAAACTGGGCTGGTGGGACGACCTGAGCGACGCTGAAAAAACTGCGGCTGAGGGCAAGAACTGGAAGACCGATCTCTCGGGTGGCATCCAGCGCGTGGTGCTCAAGGTCCATGGCTGCCATGTGTTCGGCAACGCCAAGGCGCGCGCTGTGGTCTGGAACTTTCCTGACGCCATCCCCAAACACCGCGAGCCGCTGTACGGTATTCGCCCCGACCTGGTGGCCAAGTACCCGACACACGACGACAAAAAAGCCTTCTGGCGTTTGCCCACACTGTACAAGACGGTGCAGGACAAAGCCGTGGCCGACAAGGTGCACGAGAAGTTCCCGTTCATCATGACCTCAGGCCGACTGACCGAGTACGAGGGCGGTGGCGAAGAAACCCGCTCCAACCCCTGGCTGGCCGAGTTGCAGCAAGAGATGTTCATCGAGATCAACCCCAAGGTGGCGGCCGACAAGGGCATTCGCAACGGCGAGCGGGCCTGGGTGTCGACCCCCACGGGTGCGCGCCTCAACGTGCAGGCGCTGGTGACCGAGCGTGTCGGGCCAGACACCGTGTTCATGCCTTTCCACTTCTCGGGGCGTTGGCAGGGCGCCGACATGCTGGCCTATTACCCGGCCGGTGCCGCACCCATCGTGCGCGGCGAGGCCATCAACACCGCCACCACCTATGGTTACGACAGCGTGACCATGATGCAAGAAACCAAAACCACCGTGTGTAACGTGGAACGTGCGTGAAACATTGCGGGACAGACCAAGATTTGCCAAGCAAATTTGCTCTGTCCTCAACTAATTAGAGGAGTTACAAGATGGCACGAATGAAATTTGTCTGCGACGCAGAGCGCTGTATTGAATGCAACGGTTGCGTGACCGCCTGCAAAAACGAACACGAAGTTCCCTGGGGTGTGAACCGCCGCCGCGTGGTGACCCTCAACGACGGCGTACCCGGTGAAAAATCGATCTCAGTGGCCTGCATGCATTGCAGCGATGCACCCTGCATGGCCGTGTGTCCGGTCAACTGCTTCTACCGCACCGACGAAGGTGTGGTGTTACACGACAAGGACGTGTGTATCGGCTGCGGTTACTGCTCTTATGCCTGCCCGTTTGGCGCGCCGCAGTTTCCATCGCAAGGCACCTTTGGCGTGCGCGGCAAGATGGACAAGTGCACCTTCTGCGCCGGTGGCCCCGAAGCCAATGGCAGCGAGGCCGAGTTTGAGAAATATGGCCGTAACCGGCTGGCCGAGGGCAAGCTGCCCGCCTGCGCCGAGATGTGCTCGACCAAGGCACTGCTTGCCGGCGACGGTGACGTGGTGGCCGACATCTTCCGCAACCGCGTGCTGCGCCGTGGCAAAGGTGCTGAAGTCTGGGGTTGGGGCACAGCTTATGGTTCCAAACAGGCAGGCCAACCCGGTGTGGCTGCCCCCGAAGGAGCGAAATCATGAAAAATTCCGTTTTTGCCATGGTGATGGTGGCCGGTTTGGCGGCCTGCGGCGACCGGCCCCAGGAACTGACCGCCAGCAAGCAAGACAGCGCGGCCTATACCGGCACCGGCAAGCCCTATGTTCAGCGCGACTGGAAACCAGGAGACAAGGCCAGTTGGGAGTCGCAACTGAAGGCGCGCAACCAGTACGGTCAAAACGACTACACCCGCATGAACTGAGCAGGAGGCTGTCATGAAACTAGCTTTTTCAGTCTTTGCCGCACTGGCCCTGTGCTGGGGGAGCGCCGTAGCGCAAACCGCAGCTGCACCTGCACCCGTTGCAGCACCTGCTGCGGCCATGCCCGGCATCCAGAGCCAGAGCATCTTCGAGGTCAAACCCGACGCCAGCGAGGCTCCTGGTTATGCCAATCAGACCAATGGCGAGCGCGCCCGCGTGCAACCCGGCAACAACGCGCCCATGTGGCGTCAGGTGGGTTCGGGCGTAGCGGGTGTCAGCAGCTTGCCCCAATCCACAGCACCTGAAGCCGGCGTGCTGATTCAGCCCTTCGTGCAATACCCAGGCTCGCGCCTGACCAACGCGGGAGAAGCCTGGCGCCAGGTGCGCAACAACTGGCTGATTCCCTATGGCGGCTCGCTGCTGTTGATCGTGCTGGGTGCGATTGCCTTGTTTCACTTCAAGGTGGGGCCTATCAAGGTCCATGGCGAACCAACCGGGCGGATGGTTGAGCGTTTTTCGGCTTTCGAGCGCTCGGCGCACTGGGCCAATGTGGCGGCGTTTCTCAGTTTGGCTGTTTCTGGCATCGTGATGGCATTTGGCAAGTTTTTCCTGTTGCCGGTCATGGGTGCCACGCTGTTTGGCTGGTTGACTTACGTGCTCAAGAACCTGCACAACTTTGCCGGCCCGCTGTTTGCGGTGTCCTTGCTGGTGGTGATCGTGACCTTCATGCGCGACAACCTGCCGGCCAAGGGCGACCTGGCCTGGTTGCTCAAAGGTGGCGGTATTTTTTCGGGTCATGAAATTGACTCGGGTCGCTACAACGCTGGCGAAAAGGTGGTGTTTTGGGGTGGTGTCTTTTTCCTGGGCATCACAGTGGTGGTGTCGGGCCTGGCCATGGACAAATTGTTGCCTGGGCTCAGCTATGACCGCAGCACCATGCAGATCGCCCACATGGTCCATTCGGTGTCCAATTTGCTGATGCTGGTCATGATGATGGGCCATATTTACCTTGGCACGCTGGGTACCAAGGGTGCATATGAAGGCATGAAGACGGGCTACGTGGATGAAATTTGGGCCGAACAACACCACAAGCTCTGGCTCGATGACATCAAGGCCGGCAGAATCCCGGCGCAGCGCACACCTGTTACCGCCGCATCGGTCCGGCCGGGCAATGCGGTTCAAGTTTGAGACCGTTGGAGAATCTTGCATGACAAAGATGATGAAAACCCTGTGTACTGCCGCCGCGCTGGCCTTGCTGAGTTCAGTGGTAGCTGCCAAATTGCCCGCGCCATCCGATGAGGCCAAAGCCAAAGCGGCCGAGGCCGCGGCCAAAACTGCCTGGGCGGGCAAGGTGGATGGCTTTTTGCTGTGCAAATCGCAAGACAAGGTGGTGGCCCATTACAAAAAGTCAGCCACCAAAGTAGCAACGGTGGCGGTCAAAGGGGCCGCGCCAGCCAGTGCCTGTGCTGACCCCGGGCCCTTCGTTTATGTTCCTGCTGGTGCGGCCCCTGCCGCAGCGGCAGCCCCAGCTGCGCCAGCGGCTGTTCCTGCCAAAAAATCCTGACCTTGCTACCACGTCTTACCCAGGCCCGCGCGCCACTCACGCGTGAGGTCTTGGTCGTCAACGAGTTTGGCGACACCGACAGCGTGTCTATTCCGGCCGAGCGCGCGCTCACGGTCTACGTTGACAAGCGTGAACTGGTCACGCTCATGACGCTGGGGGCCCACCCCGAACTGCTGGTGCTTGGATTTTTGCGTAACCAGCGCCTGGTGGCCAGCGCGGCCGAGGTCGAATCCATCACCGTCGACTGGGAGGTGGGTGCCGCTGCCGTCAAAACCCGCCAAGGTATCTCGGACATCGAGGCGCGCACCGCCAAGCGGGTGGTCACCACCGGCTGCGGTCAGGGCAGCGTCTTTGGCGACCTGATGGCAGAGGTCGACAGCATCAGCTTGCCCACCGCCACGCTCTCACAATCCGAGTTGTACGGCATCGTCAACGCCATCCGGCTGCAGGAAACCACTTACAAATCGTCGGGCTCGGTTCATGGCTGCGCCCTGTTTCAGGGTGCAGAGATGCTGGTCTTTGTCGAGGATGTAGGCCGCCACAACGCCATCGACACCATTGCCGGCTGGATGTGGATGGAACATGATGCCCCCACGCTTGTCGCTTCGCGTACGGCGCTGCCCCCCGAGGGGTCCGTGCCCTCGCGCTCTGGTGCGACAAGCTTGGGGCGGCCCGGCGCGGCGGCATTGGAGGCTGCCCATGACGGTACGTCCGGTAACAACAAGGTGTTCTACACCACCGGCCGTCTGACCAGCGAAATGGTCATCAAATCGGCGCAAATGGGGGTTCCTATCGTGGTGTCGCGCAGCGGCATCACCCAAATGGGGCTGGATGTGGCCGAGCGTCTGGGCCTGTGCGCCATTGGGCGCGCCACCAACAAGCGCTTCCTGTGTTACAGCGGGGCCAGTCGCCTGGTGTTGCAGCCTGAACTGGCAGGTGCGCGCGCTGCGGCACTGGTCTGATCGACCCAAACACACCTTCCCCGTCCGGTTGCTGAGCGCGCCTGGAGCCGACTTTCGTCCGAGTGCGCTATCGTTGCGCCATGAAAATCTCATTTGTGGAATTGGGCTGGCGTTCTTTGACGCGTGATTTGCGCGCTGGTGAACTGCGTTTGCTGATGGTGGCCGTGACCCTGGCGGTGGCGGCGCTGACCGCAGTGGGTTTTTTTGCCGACCGGCTCAAGGGTGGTTTGCAGCGTGACGCGCGCCAATTAATGGGTGGTGATGCGGTGGTGTCCAGTGACAACCCGATTCCTGCCGCCTTTTTGGCGCAAGTCAATGCCATGGGTTTGCAGCAGACCATCAACCTGACTTTTCCGACCATGGCGCGTGCGCCCGAGCTGGCCGGTGGCAGCATCAAGCTGGTGTCGCTGAAGGTGGTGACCGAGGGCTACCCCTTGCGCGGGCGCTTGCGTGTGGCTGAGCAAGCCGATGGTGCCGGTGACCTGACCCGCGACATTCCTGCGCCCGGTCAGGCCTGGGTGGATGCGGCCGTCCTGGATGCCCTTGGTCTGCCCATGGGCGGCGACTTGCTGCTCGGTGACAGCAGTTTCAAGCTGAGCCGCATCATTGTCAATGAGCCCGATCGGGGCGCCGGTTTCATGAACTTTGCGCCGCGCGTCATGATCAACCAGGCCGATGTGCAGGCCACAGGCCTGATCCAACCCGCCAGCCGTCTGCGTTACCGCCTGGCAGTGGCGGGAGAAGACCGTGCCGTCAAAAGTTTTGTCGATTGGGCCCAGGTGCAAGTCGATTCAAACACCGTTCGGGGTGCCAGGGTGGAGGCGCTGGAAGGCGGCCGTCCCGAGCTCAGCACCACGCTGGACCGGGCTGAAAAGTTCTTGAACCTGGTCGCGCTGTTGGCGGCGCTGCTGAGCGCGGTGGCGGTGGCCCTGGCTGCGCGCGGGTTTGCCGCCAGCCATCTTGACGACTGCGCCATGCTGCGTGTGCTGGGCTTGCCCCAGCGCAGCATTGCTGCGGCCTACACATTTGAATTTGTTCTGATCGGGCTGCTGGCCAGCGGCCTCGGTGTGCTGTTGGGTTTTGCTGTGCATTACGGTTTTGTGGTGTTGCTTGCGGGTTTGGTGGATTCGGCTTTGCCCGCAGCGGGCATCTGGCCAGTGCTGTTCGGCATGGGCATGGGGCTGACGCTGCTGCTGGCGTTTGGCTTGCCACCGGTACTGCAGTTGGCCCAGGTGCCGCCGCTACGCGTTATTCGCCGCGACGTGGGCGGGCTCAAACCGGCTTCGCTGATGGTGTTGGGCGTGGGGGTGGCTGGTTTTGCCGCCTTGCTGCTGGCCGCCAGCAGCGACCTTAAATTAGGCCTGATTGCCGTGGGCGGTTTTACGGTGGCCACCCTGCTGTTTGCATCTTTAAGCTGGCTGGCGGTCAAGCTGCTGC
>JAQSDS010000073.1 GCA_029946045.1 Rhodoferax sp. | reverse complement strand
CAAGCTGCGCCTGGGTTTCAAATTCGCGGTATAGCCTTGCCACGGTTCAGCTCCAAAATTTGGGTTTAGTTCACACCTGCAAGCGACAAAATCACACGCCAATATAGCGCTGCCACAGCTCGGGCTGGGCCGCCAGCTGCTCGGAGTCACCCTGCCACACCACCTGGCCACGCTCCAGAATGCTGTGGTGATGCGCCAGTTTGATCAGCCGCTGCACGTATTTGTCAATCACCAGAATGGTCTGGCCGCGGCTGCTCAGCTGGTGCAGGCATTGCCAGATGTCCTCGCGCACCAGCGGCGCCAGGCCCTCGGTGGCCTCGTCCAGAATCAGCAAATAGGGGTTGGTCATGAGCGCGCGGCCGATCGCCAGCATTTGCTGCTCGCCGCCTGAGAGTTGGTTGCCCATGTGGCGTACCCGCTCGGCCAGGCGCGGAAACAAATCGAAAACAGACTCCAGCGTCCACGGGTCTGGGGATGCATTGCGGTTGGCGGCAAAGGCCAGCAGGTTTTCCCTCACCGACAGATTCGGAAAAATCTGCCTGCCCTCAGGCACCAGCGCCAGTCCCATGCGGGCAATGCGGTCGGGCGTGAAACGGTCGATGCGTTCGCCGCGAAAACGCACGCTTCCGCCTCGCGCTGGCGTCAGCCCCAGGATGGAACGCACGGTGGTGGTTTTGCCCATGCCGTTACGCCCCAGCAGGGTGGCCACTTCACCCGGCTGGACGGCAAAATTCACGCCAAACAAGACCTGGCTGGCACCATAAGCGGTCTGCAGTTCGGCCACCTCAAGCAGCGCGCTCATGCCGTGGCCTCTTCATCGTCGCCCAGGTAGGCCAGCCGCACCTCGGGGTGCTGACGGATTTCTTCGGGGGTGCCGCAGGCAATCACCCGCCCCGCCACCAGGGTCGAGATGCGGTCTGCCAGCCGGAACACCGCGTTCATGTCGTGCTCCACCAGCAGCAGCGTGGTCTCGCCACGCAGGCTCTGCAGCAGACTCAGCATGCGTTCGGACTCGTCCGGCCCCATGCCCGCCATGGGTTCATCGAGCAGCAGCAATTTGGGCCGGGTGGCCAGCGCCAGGCCGACCTCCAGCTGGCGCTGCTCGCCATGCGACAGGGCTCCGGCTAGTCTGTGGACTTGCACACCCAGACCCACCCGCTGAGCGACCTCAAAGGCCTGGGCGTAGCGCCCGACATCGCGCCGCGCCGGTCGCCAGAAGTTCAGGCTGTGGCCGGCATGCGCCTGCACCGCCAGTGCGATGTTGTCCAGCACCGACAGCCGGTGGAAGATGCTGGTGATCTGAAACGAGCGCGCCAGGCCATGCGCCACCCGCTTGTGCATCGGCATGCGGGTCACGTCCATGCCATCAAAGCGGATGCGCCCGGCGTTGGGCGCCAGGGCGCCTGAAATCAGCTGGATCAGGGTGGTTTTGCCGGCGCCGTTGGGGCCGATCAAGCCATGGATCTCACCCGAGAGCACGCTCAGGCTGGCGTGGTCGGTGGCGCGCAAGCCGCCGTAGGACTTGACCAGTCCGTCCACCTGAAGCAGTGTGCTGTGGCTCATTCCTTTTAATCAGCTGGGGTCAGAGCGCGTCACCATGCGCGTGGTCTGACCCGTAAGCTTTTCCAAGGCGCAGGCTCAGCAAGCCATTGGGCGCCAGCAGCACCACGGCCAGCAACACCGCACCCAGGCCAAACTGCCAGTGGATGGTGGTGCTGCTCAGCAGTTCTTCGAGCAGCAGAAACACCACGGCGCCGACCAGGCCACCGTACAGATGACCAACACCGCCCAAAATCACCATCACCATCAACATGCCCGACTCGCTCCACTGCATCATGGACGGACTGACAAAGCCGCCCTGGTGCGCCAACAGGGCGCCGGCCAGGCCAGCCAGCGCACCCGCCAGCACAAAGGCGATCAATTTGAAGCGGTACACCGGGAAACCAATCGCCGCCATGCGCGTCTCGTTGTCGCGAATGGCCTGCAAGGCATGGCCAAAGCGGGAATTCAGCAGCCGCTGCACCGCCAAAAACACGCCTACAGCAAGGGCCAGAACCAGGTAATAGAAGGTGGCATCCTGGCTCAGGTCCAGACCCAAGCCAACTTTGAAGCGCCCTGACAGCGACAGGCCGTCGTCGCCACCATAGGTTTTGAGCGACACCATCAGGTAGTACAGCATTTGCGCAAAGGCCAGCGTGATCATGATGAAGTAAACACCGCGCGTGCGCAGGCTGATGGCCCCAATCAGCAAGGCAAAACAGCCCGCAGCCACAAAGGCCAGCAGCAGTGCCAGCCAAGCAGAAACAAAACCGTGCTGCATCAGGATGCCCGCCGCATAGGCCCCGACGCCGACAAACGCCGCATGGCCAAAACTGACCATGCCGCCAAAACCCAGGATCAGATTGAGGCTGGTCGCAGCCAGCGCAAAAATCAAAATGCGACTGGCCACACCCACGTAAAAGCCCTGCCCCCAGGCCTGCGCCAGTTCCGGCAACAACACCAGGGCGATCAGCAGACCCAAGCCGGTACGCCAATACAGGGGGTGGTCGAGCAAACCAGGTTTTGAATGCAGGTCAACCATGAGCAGGAAACAGCCCTCGCGGCTTGAAGAACAGCACCGCCGCCATCAGCACATAAATCAGCACGGCGGCTACCGCCGGGCCCACGCTGGAGGCCAGGTCGGGCCCCATAATGCGTTCAAAGACATACGGAATCATCGTGCGCCCGGCGGTGTCCACCAGCCCCACCAGCAGCGCGCCCAGCAGGGCACCACGGATCGAGCCGATGCCGCCGATCACGATCACCACAAAAGCCAAAATCAAAATACTCTCGCCCATGCCCACCTGCACCGCCAGCAGCGGCCCGAGCATGCCACCGGCCAACGCGCACAAGCCCGCGCCAAAAGCAAACACCAGGGTAAACAGGCGCCGCACGTCGACCCCCATGGCCAGCGCCATCTCGCGGTTCGAGGCCCCAGCGCGCACCTGCATGCCGAGCCGGGTACGCGTCACCAGCAGGTACAACAAGCCGGCCGCCGCCAGACCCACGGCAATGATGAACAGGCGGTAGGCCGGGTAGCTGAAGCCCGGTAACAGTTCCACCGGGCCGGCCAGGGCCGCAGGCGGGTTGAGCGCGATGGGCTGCGAGCCCCAGACCATGCGCACCGCCTCGTTGCTCATCAGCAAAATGGCAAAAGTGCCCAGCACCTGCGACAAGTGATCGCGCTGGTACAGGCGGCGCAACACGGCCAGTTCCAGCAGCGCACCCAGCAGCACCGTGGCAACGATGCCGAGCGCCAGACCAGTCCAGAACGAACCGCTGGCCAGCGCAATGCTGGCAATCAGGTAGGCCCCGATCATGTAGATCGAGCCATGCGCCAGGTTGATCATGTCCATGATGCCGAACACCAGCGTCAGCCCGGCTGCCAGCAAAAACAGCATCAGGCCAAACTGCAGGCCGTTGAGCGCCTGCTCCAAAACCAGAATACCGGTCATCGCGCGCCGCCCACCTCAACTGGCATCAGAGGGCGGGCATCTTGCACAGGCCCACGTAGGCGTCGGCATGGTTTTTGAACACCGTGCTCAAGGTGCGGTTGGTGATGCGGCCCTGGGCGTCTTTGGTGATCACGCGCAGGTAGTAATCCTGAATCGGATAGCCGTTGCTGTTGAACTTGAAGCTACCGCGCACCGAGTCGAATTTGGCGGCAGCAATGGCCTTGCGCAGGTTGGCCTTGTCGCTCAGATTGCCCTTGACGTCGCGCACCGCAGCGTCCATCAGGCGGGCGGCATCGTAGCCCTGTGCCGCGTAGAGTGTGGGCAGGCGGCCGTAGTCTTTCTGGAAGTCGGCCACAAAACGCTTGTTGGCAGGGTTCTGCATGTCGTGGCCCCACTGCGAGGTGTTGAACATGCCCAGCATGGGCTCGCCCACGGCGCGAATCACATCCTCATCACCCGAAAAGCCCGGGCCAAACAGGGTCATGTCCTTGGACAGGCCAGCGCCCACAAACTGTTTGATGAAGTTGATCCCCAGACCCCCAGGCAAGAAAATATAGACCGCATCCGCCCCCGAGGCGCGCATTTTGGAGAGCTCGGCACCATAGTCCAGCTGGCTCAAGGGCGTGTAGGACTCCATGGCAATGTCGCCCTTGAAATACCGCTTGAACCCCGCCAGTGCGTCCTTGCCAGCCGGATAGTCAGGGGCCAGCAAGGCCACTTTTTTGAAGCCCTTGTCTTGCACCGTCTTGCCCACCGCTTCGTGCATGTTGTCGTTTTGGTAGGAGGCGCTGAAGAAATACGGATTGCAGTCTGCGCCGGCGAATTGCGACGGACCCGCGTTGGCGCTGATGTAGAAAGTTTTGGAATCAAAAATGGGCTTGCCCACGGCCAGCATCACGTTGGAAAACACCACGCCGGTCATGAAATCGACTTTTTCCTGCTTGACCAGTCGGTCAGCCGTCTGGCGCGCCGCGTCGGGCTTGGCCTGGTCGTCGGCCACGATCACCTCGACCGGCAGCCCGCCGAACTTGCCGCCCGAATGCTTCACCGCCAGATTAAAACCGTCGCGAATGTCAACGCCCAAGCCCGCGCCAGGACCAGACAAGGTGCTGAGCAGGCCCACCTTGACCTTGTCGGCGGCTTGTGCAGGCACGGCCAATAACGCACATGCGGCCGCTGCGGCCAGTGTCAGGCTCAGAGATTTAAAACCAATCGTTTTCATCAAAAATATCCTATCAGAGGTTGAATTGGAAATACGCCGGGGTGCAATTCTGGTCGCCATTGTCGCGGAGCTTTCAAACTACTTCGCCAGCGCCTTCAGCGCCAGCTTGATACCGTCGCTCACACCAATGTCTTTCGGCAGCGCCTTGAGGGCCGCTGCGGCCTCCTTGTCGCTGTAGCCCAGCGCCAGCAAGGCTTGCAAAATGTCCCCCTGGGCGTCGCTGGCGATGCTGCTGGGCACGCCAATGTCGGGGCCGAGCTTGCCCTTGAGCTCCAGCAACAGACGCTCAGCGGTCTTCTTGCCGATACCCGGCACCTTCATCAACCGGCCACCTTCTTGCAGGGTGACGGCCTGCGACAGCTCGGTCACGCTCATGCCTGACAGCACGGACAAGGCCGTACGCGGCCCGACGCCCGAGATCTTGATGAGTTCGCGAAACGCTGCGCGCTCTGCTGTGGTGGCAAAGCCGTACAAAATTTGCGCGTCTTCACGCACCACAAAGTGCGTCAGCAGACTCACCTTGACACCCAGTTCCGGCAAGTTGTAAAAGGTGCTCATGGGCACAAACACCTCGTAACCCACGCCGTGGCAGTCCACAATGACCTGCGGCGGATTCTTGTCGTCCAGGGTGCCCGTTAATTTACCGATCATTTTGTGCCTATCATTAAGTCTGTTTTTGGGACGCACCTCAGGCCGCAGTAGCGGTTTTGCGTGAGTCCAATTTTCGAGAATTATCAGCTTTGATCCTTCGACACCTCTTTTCACCACCCAACAACACCCGCCTGAGCCACCTGTGCGGGCCCATGGACGCGCATTTGCGCACCATCGAGACCGCGCTGCAAGTCAAAATTGCGCACCGCCACGAGCAGTTCAAGGTCGACGGCCTCAAAGCCAACGCCAAGCGCGGCATGGAGATGCTGCAGGCGCTGTATGAAATGGCGGCGCGCCCCATCGAGCCGCGCACCGTGCAGCTGATGCTGGCGGGCGACGGCGATGTCAACGGCGCCGAAGGCCCGGCGCTCAAGACCAAGCGCGCCGACCTCAAGCCGCGCTCGCTGAACCAGGCGCATTACCTTGACAACATCATCAGCCACGACATCACCTTCGGCATTGGCCCGGCCGGCACCGGCAAGACCTACCTGGCCGTGGCCATGGCGGTGGATGCGCTACAGCGCAGCACGGTGCAACGCATTGTGCTGACGCGACCGGCGGTGGAAGCCGGTGAACGCCTGGGCTACCTGCCCGGCGACCTGGCACAAAAAATCGATCCCTACCTGCGCCCGCTGTACGACGCGCTCTATGACCTGATGGGCTTCGAGGCCGTACAAAAGGCCTTTGAGCGCCAGACCATCGAGATCGCCCCGCTGGCCTTCATGCGCGGGCGCACGCTCAACACCGCTTTTGTGATTTTGGACGAGGCACAAAACACCACGCCCGAGCAAATGAAAATGTTCCTGACACGCATCGGTTTTGGCTCCAAGGCCGTGATCACCGGCGACGTCAGCCAGATCGACCTGCCCAGCACCCAGCTCAGCGGCCTGATCGACGCCGAGCGCGTGCTCAAGGGCGTGGAGGGCATTGCCATCTGTCGCCTGACCAGTGCCGACGTGGTGCGGCACCCACTGGTGGCGCGCATTGTGGACGCCTACGACGCCCCCGGGCGCATCGGCATTTTGCGCCGCGACGACGCCGAACCGCTGGCCACCAAACGCCCTTCCCGCAGCCCCAAACGTTCCGACCTATGAACCAGCTCACCCTCTCCCTGCAATTTGGCAAATTTGAAGATGTGGCGCAACACCGCGCCGCCCTGCCCCGCCACAAGGTCACGCGCTGGCTGCGCGCTGCGCTACAGGACGACGCCGAGCTCACCGTGCGTATCGTCGACGCTGAAGAAGGCCAGGCGCTCAACCGTGACTACCGAAAAAAAGACTACGCCACCAACGTGCTGACCTTCGATTACACCCAGGAGCCGGTCGTCACCGCCGACCTGGTGCTGTGCGCGCCGGTGGTGGCCCAAGAGGCCAAAGAACA
>JAQSDS010000072.1 GCA_029946045.1 Rhodoferax sp. | reverse complement strand
GGGCAAATTGCCAAAAGCATAATTTTCAGGCGCAAGCCCGATGCCGTTGCCGTGCTGGTCATCACCTCGGGTGACCGCCGTGTCGACGAAGCCAAGGTGCAGGCGCTGGTCTGTGTTGACGGGCAAAAGCTGGGGCGTGCCGATGCCGAGTTTGTCAAGTTGCGCACCGGTTTTTCCATTGGCGGCGTGTCGCCGGTGGGGCATGCGGTGGCGCCGGTCACCCTGATTGACCGCGAGCTGCTGCGCTTTGATGAAATCTGGGCCGCCGCCGGGCACCCGCATGGTGTTTTTAAATTGCAACCCGCGGACCTGGTGCACCTGACCGGTGCGCCGGTGGCGGATGTGGCGCGAGAAGAATCCCCATGAGTCCTGACCCAAAAGCCATGAAATTCCTGGCGGCCAGCGCCAGACACGTGCTTGCCAGCGCCCAGAGCCATGCCCGAACCGTGCCGTCGCCCTGCATGTCGGTGTGCCAGATGGATGCGGCCACGGGTTGGTGCCAGGGCTGTTTGCGCACGCTCGACGAAATCGGCCAATGGGGCAATGCCGATGACGCGTTCAAACGCGCCGTCTGGAACAAAATCGACGCCCGCCTGAGCGAGTTGGCAGCATGAAACACATCACTTTTTACCTGGATTTCATCTCGCCCTACGCGCACCTCGCGTTCGAGCAACTGCCCGAGGCGCTGATGGGGCACAGCACGACCGTCAGCTACAAGCCGGTGCTGTTCGGCGCCTTGCTGAAACACCATGGACAGCTGGGGCCGGCCGAGATTGCGGGCAAGCGCGAGTGGACCTACCGCCAGGTGCTTTGGCTGGCGCATCAGCACGGCGTGCATTTGCAACTACCCGCCAGCCACCCGTTCAACCCGCTCGCCTTGTTGCGGCTGGCGCTGGCCTGTGGCGCGCCGGAGCAGCCGAATCGCTATGTCTGCGAGACGCTGTTTCGCCATGTCTGGCAGGGTGGTCTCGAGGCTTCTGACCCGGTTCGGCTGCAGGTCCTCAGCCAGCACTTGAAGCCAGCGCTTGGGCCTGATAGCGACGAGGTCAAGGCCCGACTCAAGGTAAATACGGCCGAGGCCATTGCCAAGGGTGTGTTTGGTGTACCCACGTTCGAGGTGGATGGCAAATTGTTCTGGGGCCTCGATGCTTTGCCCATGTTGCGGGCTTATCTGGCGGGTGATGCCTGGTTTGAGGGGGCTTGGGACGCGGCAGCAGCCATTGCGCCCGGGGTGCAGCGCTTGCCTTGACCGTGGGCCGGGTGCTTAAGTCCCTTTGACAGGGTTTGTTGGGTGGACATCCCTAGAATGTTTGCCTCACAAACCGGAAAGCCTTCATGTCACAGGGAACCATCCGCATTCGCGGTGCGCGTCAGCACAACCTTAAAAATCTCGATCTGGACATTCGTACCGGTGAGCTGACCGTGGTCACCGGCCCGAGCGGCTCGGGCAAGTCCAGCCTGGTGTTCGACACCCTGTTTGCCGAAGGCCAGCGCCGTTACGTGGAGACCTTCAGCGCCTACGCGCGCCAGTTTCTGGACCGCATGGACAAGCCGGCGGTGGACAAGGTCGAAGGTGTGCCCCCGGCGATCGCCATCGATCAGACCAACCCGGTGCGCTCCAGCCGCTCTACCGTGGGCACCATGACCGAGCTCAACGACCACCTGAAGCTGCTGTTTGCCCGCGCCGGTTCCTTGTTTGACCGGGTCACGGCCCAGCCGGTGCGCCACGATACGCCTGAGACCATTTATGCCCAGTTGCTAGAGCGGGTGGGCAGCAGCGACGCGCGCCTGGCCATCACCTTCCCGGTAGAGTTGCCCGCCAGCGCCACACCGGCTGAAATCGAGCAATGGCTTTCAGTCAGCGGCTTCACCAAGGTGCAGGCCGAGCGTGAGGTGGAAATCGAGGCCAGCGCGGTGCTTGCCAAGAAAAAGCCCGGTAAAACTGCCGCCGAACCCATTTCAAAGCGCAAGGTGCTGGACGTGGTGGCCGACCGCTTTCGGCTCATCACGGCCGAGCGTGCCCGCGTACTGGAGGCCATTGAGGTGGCGCTCAAACACGGCAGCGGTCGCATGACGGTGTACCTGCTGGATGCGCCGACAGCGGCGGAAGCGGCGGAGCCCGTCATCTGGAGGTTTTCGACCGGCCTGCATTGTCCCGAGAGCAACCTGCGCTACACCGATCCGATCGCGTCGATGTTTTCCTTCAACTCGGCCGTGGGTGCCTGTGACACCTGCCGCGGTTTTGGTCGGGTCATCGGCGTTGACTATGGTTTGGTGATCCCCAATGACAAGCTCACTTTGCGTGCCGGGGCTATCAAACCGATACAAACCCCGGCTTGGAAAGAGGCGCAAGACGATTTGATGCGCCACGCCGAAGCCGAGGGCATTCCGCGCGACACGCCCTGGAACAAGCTGTCACCCGAGCACCAGCACTGGGTGATTCATGGCTCGCCCCACTGGAACGGCAAGTGGAACCAGCACTGGTTTGGCGTCAAGCGCTTCTTTGAATACCTGGAAACCAAGTCCTACAAGATGCACATCCGCGTGCTGCTGTCCAAGTACCGCAGCTACACGCCGTGCCCGGATTGCGGTGGCGCACGCCTGAAGACCGAGAGCCTGCTGTGGCGCATGGGCTCCAAAGCCGATGCCGATGCCGTGCTTGAACCCGCCAAACGCTTCATGCCGCAGGGCGTGACTTGGCGCCGCGATCAGCTGGAAGCCTTGCCGGGTTTGTGCCTGCATGACTTGATGCAGTTGCCGATGGATCGCTTGCGCCTGTTTTTTGCGACCATGCAACTCGCTCAGCGCATTCCGGGCGTGTCTGAAGCTGATCAAAAAACCCTCAAGCT
Organism: Rhodoferax sp.; assembly: GCA_029946045.1. Taxonomy (GTDB): domain Bacteria; phylum Pseudomonadota; class Gammaproteobacteria; order Burkholderiales; family Burkholderiaceae_C; genus Rhodoferax. Next base: position 3,932 of record JAQSDS010000072.1, on the reverse strand, counting down.
GCTCTTTGAGGAAATCAGCACCCGCCTGAAATACCTGTGCGAGGTGGGCATTGGCTACCTCACGCTTGACCGGCAAAGCCGCACCCTCAGTGGTGGCGAGGTGCAGCGTATCAATCTCACCACCGCTTTGGGCACGTCGCTGGTCAACACCCTGTTTGTGCTTGACGAGCCCAGCATTGGCTTGCACCCGCGCGACATGCACCGCATCATCAAAGCCATGCAGCGCCTGGTTGATGCCGGCAACACGCTGGTGGTGGTGGAGCATGACCCAGCCGTGATGCTGGCCGCCGACCGCATGATCGACATGGGCCCCGGCCCTGGCGAACGCGGTGGCCAGATTGTGTTTGACGGCAGCACAGAGGACCTGCGCAATGCCGACACGCTCACCGGGGCGTACCTGGGCGGGCGCAAAACCGTGGGCATGGGCTTCAAGCGGCTGGTGGCCGCCAGCACGCCGCGGCTGGTGCTGGAAGGCGCCAGTGACCACAACCTGAAGCGCGTCACGGTCGAGATTCCGCTGCAGCGCCTGGTGTGTGTCACCGGCGTCAGTGGTTCCGGCAAATCGACGCTGATCCAGGACACGCTGGCTCCCGCCTTGCTACGCCACTTTGGCAAGGCCACCGAGACGCCCGGTGCCTATGAGCGCTTGTTGGGGGCCGAGCAGATCAGCGACGTGGTGTTCGTGGACCAGTCGCCGATCGGCAAAACCGCGCGCTCGAACCCGGTGAGTTACGTCGGTGCCTGGGATGCCATTCGCGAGATCTTTGCCAACGCGCCGCTGTCAAGACAGCGCGCTTACACCGCCACCAAATTCAGCTTCAACAATGGCGACGGCCGCTGTCCGACCTGCGGTGGCTCGGGTTTTGAGCATGTGGAAATGCAGTTTTTGAGCGACGTCTACTTGCGTTGCCCGGATTGCGACGGCAAGCGCTACCGGCCGGAAATTCTTGAAATTACCATTGAGCGACAGGCGCACCACCTCAACGTGGCCGACGTGTTGAACCTGACCGTCAGCGAAGCTGCTGCGCTGTTCGCCGCCGACCGCGATGTGTTGCGAGCCTTGCAACCCATCATGGATGTCGGCCTGGACTACGTCAAACTGGGCCAGCCGGTGCCCACGCTCAGCGGTGGCGAAGCGCAGCGCCTGAAGCTCGCCGGTTTCCTGGCCGAAGCCGCCAAAGCCAGCAGCAACAGTCGCCAGGCGCTGGCCAGGCGCGGTGTGCTGTTCATGTTCGACGAGCCCACCACCGGGCTGCATTTTGACGACATTGCCAAACTCATGCGCGCGCTGCGCAAGTTGCAGGATGCAGGTCATTCGCTGCTGGTGATCGAGCACAACCTGGATGTCATTCGCGCCTCGGACTGGCTGATTGACTTGGGGCCGGAAGGAGGCGACGCCGGGGGTGAGGTGGTGGCCTTTGGCACGCCCGAAGAGGTGATGCTGCACGCCAGCTCCCACACCGCGCTGGCGCTGCGCGACTACGCCGCGCAAATGGGCGTGGTGCATGAGGTGCGGGATGTTGAGGCAGCAGGGGACACAAGTCATTGGGGTCGGATACCGATTTCCGTCAGGAAATTGGGCTCTGACCCCATTTACGCTGACAGCCAGCGCTCCGCTCGCAATGACGGATCAGTGGCCGGCCAAGAGCACGACAACAGCATCCAGATCATCAACGCCCGCGAACACAACCTCAAGTCCTTGAGCGTCAACATTCCGCGCGGCAAGTTCACCGTGGTCACTGGGGTGTCGGGTTCGGGTAAATCCACGCTGGCCTTTGACATTTTGTTCAATGAAGGCCAGCGCCGTTACTTGGAATCGCTCAACGCTTATGCGCGCTCCATCGTGCAGCCGGCGGGTCGGCCCGAGGTGGATGCGGTGTACGGCATTCCGCCCACGGTGGCGATTGAGCAGCGCCTGAGCCGGGGCGGGCGCAAATCGACCGTGGGTACCACCACCGAGGTCTGGCACTTTTTGCGGCTCTTGTTCGTCAAACTCGGCACCCAGCATTGCATCCATGACGGCACGCCGGTGGCGCCGCAAACGCCCGAGAAAATTGCCGCACAGTTGCTGAAGAGTTTTCGTGGCCAGCACATCGGCCTGCTGGCGCCGCTGGTGATGAACCGCAAGGGCGTCTACACCGAGCTGGCCGATTGGGCGCGCCCGCGCGGCTTCACCCATTTGCGGGTCGATGGCAATTTTTTGCCCACCACCAACTTTCCACGCCTGGATCGCTTCAAGGAGCACACCATCGAGCTGCCGGTGTTCAGCCTGGATGTGTTGCCGGAACAGGAAGCGCTGTTGCGTGAGGCGCTGGCGCGGGCTTTGCAGCATGGCAAGGGCGTGGTGCATGTGCTGAGCGATCTGGCGGGCTTGAGCGAAGCCATGCAGGCGGATACGTCCACGGCAGGCATCGGGCATTTGAGTGCGTTTTCCACCCTGCGTGCCTGCCCGGTGTGCAGTACCAGTTATGCCGAGCTGGACCCGCGGCTGTTCAGTTACAACAGCAAACACGGCTGGTGCCCGAACTGTGTGGGCACCGGCGTCAAACTCACGCGCGAGCAGCGCAAGGTGTTTGACGACTCGGTGCGCGACGACGACAACAAGGGCCGCGAGCAGACGTTTGCCGAGCCCGAGGTGGAAGACCTGGTCGATACCGTGTGCCCCACTTGCCAGGGGACCCGCCTCAATGCGACAGCACGGGCGGTCAGGTTTGGGGAAGTTGCCATCACCGAACTGGCAAGCCTGAGCGTGAGCGACCTGCGCGGCTGGGTCGAAACCATGCAAACGCCGGGCCGCCTGAGTGGGCGGGAAAGTGACATTGCCCGCGACCTGATCCCCGAGATCAAGGGGCGGCTGGAGTTTCTGGAGCAGGTGGGCCTGGGCTACCTGACGCTGGACCGGGGCGCGCCCACTTTGAGCGGCGGCGAGGCCCAGCGCATCCGGCTCGCAGCGCAACTGGGCAGCAATTTGCAGGGTGTGTGTTATGTGCTGGACGAACCCACCATTGGCCTGCATGCGCGTGATAACCAGATCCTGCTGGGCGCTTTGCAAACGCTGAGCGACCAGGGCAACACGCTGGTGGTGGTGGAGCACGACGTCGACACCATTCGCCATGCCGACCACATCATCGACATTGGCCCCAGCGCCGGCAAGCGCGGCGGCCGGTTGGTAGCTGAAGGCGTGGTGGCGGACATTCAGGGCGCAGCCGATTCCCAGACCGGTCGTTATTTGCTGCACGCGATGAAACACCCGTTGCAGCCGCGACGCGCAGTGAATTTGGGTTCAGACCCCAATTTCATGGACCACCAGGCGCAGCACTGGATCACCGTCACCGGCGCCAAGCTGCACAACCTGCACAGCGTGACAGCCCATATTCCCTTGAGCCGGCTGGTTGCCGTCACGGGTGTGAGTGGCTCGGGCAAGTCCACGCTGGCGCGTGACGTGTTGCTGGCCAATGTCCACACGGCCGTGCAAAAGCGCAGTACCAAGGCCGGCCGCGACGCCATGGCCGCGGGCGAGACCGTGGCCTGGGTGGGCTGCGAAGATGTCACCGGCTTTGAAGCGGTGGACCGCGTGCTGGAAGTGGACCAAACCCCCATCGGCAAAACGCCGCGCTCTTGCCCTGCTACTTACATCGGTTTCTGGGACACCATCCGCAAGCTCTTTGCCGACACCCTGGAAGCCAAGGCACGTGGCTATGCCGCTAACCGTTTTAGTTTCAACACTGGCGAGGGCCGTTGCCCTGGCTGTGAAGGGCAGGGCATCCGCACCATCGCCATGAGTTTCCTGCCCGATGTGAAGGTGCTGTGCGAAACCTGCAAGGGCGCGCGCTTCAACCCCGAAACGCAGGCGGTGACCTGGCGCGGGAGAAACATTGGCGACGTGCTGCAGATGGAAGTGGACGAAGCAGTCGACTTTTTTTCCGCCATGC
>JAQSDS010000071.1 GCA_029946045.1 Rhodoferax sp. | reverse complement strand
GTCAGTGCCGGTGGTCTGGATCGTCATGCGCGACAAACTGGGGTCTGCGGTGGGCGCCACCGTGAGCGACTCGATGTTGTAGCCGCGCGCCGAGAACAGGCCCACGACACGCGACAAGGCACCGGCTTCGTTTTCGAGCAATACTGCAATGATATGTTTCATAATCAGAGGTCCTCCGCACTCAACAGCATCTCAGTGATGCCCTTGCCCGCCTGCACCATCGGGAACACGTTTTCAGTGGGGTCAGTGCGGAAATCCATGAACACCGTGCGGTCCTTCAGCTTGCGCGCTTCGCGCAGGGCCGGCTCGACGTCCGACGCCCGCTCGATCAGCATGCCAACGTGGCCGTAGGCCTCGGCCAGCTTGACAAAGTTGGGCAGCGCGTCCATGTAACTGTGGCTGTAGCGGCCTTCGTATTCCACCTCTTGCCACTGGCGCACCATGCCCAGGTAACGGTTGTTGAGCGCCACGATCTTGATGGGGGTGTTGTACTGCAGGCAGGTAGAAAGCTCCTGGATGCACATCTGCACCGAGCCCTCGCCGGTCACGCAATAGACTTCGCTGTCGGGCTTGGCCAGCTTGATACCCATGGCGTAGGGAATACCCACACCCATGGTGCCCAAACCGCCGGAGTTGATCCAGCGCCGAGGTTCGTCAAAGCGGTAGTACTGCGCCGCCCACATCTGGTGCTGACCCACGTCCGACGTGATGTAAGTGTCAGCGTCCTTGGTCATGTTCCAGAGCGTTTCCACCACGTACTGCGGCTTGATGATGTCGTTTTTACCGTGGTCGTACTTGAGGCAGTCGCGCTTGCGCCAGCCCTCAATGGTGTCCCACCAGGCGCCCAAGGCGTTGGCGTCGGGCTTGGTTGCGCTTTCCTTGATCATGGCGATCATCTCGGACAACACGTCCTTGACGTCGCCCACAATCGGGATGTCGACCTTGACGCGCTTGGAAATGCTCGAGGGGTCGATGTCGATGTGGATGATCTTGCGCTCGTTTTGCGCAAAGTGTTTGGGGTTGCCAATGACGCGGTCATCAAAACGCGCGCCCACGGCCAGCAGCACGTCGCAGTTTTGCATGGCGTTATTGGCTTCCACCGTACCGTGCATACCCAGCATACCCAGAAACTTGCGGTCGCTGGCCGGGTAGGCACCCAAACCCATCAAGGTGTTGGTGCAGGGGTAGCCCAGCATGTCAACCAACTGGCGCAACTCTGCCGAGGCATTGCTCAGCAGCACGCCACCACCGGTGTAAATGTAGGGACGCTTGGCTGCCAGCAGCAACTGCAGGGCCTTGCGAATCTGGCCGCCGTGGCCTTTGCGAACCGGGTTGTAGGAGCGCATTTCCACCGTCTGCGGATAACCATGGTAAGGCACTTTTTTGAACGACACGTCCTTTGGAATATCCACCACCACCGGGCCGGGACGGCCGCTGCGGGCAATGTGAAATGCCTTTTTCATGGTCTCGGCCAGGTCGCGCGCGTCCTTGACCAAAAAGTTGTGCTTGACGATAGGGCGGGTGATGCCCACGGTGTCGCATTCCTGGAAGGCATCCATACCGATGGCGTGGGTGGGCACTTGGCCACACACGATCACCATCGGAATACTGTCCATGTAGGCGGTGGCGATGCCAGTGACCGCATTGGTCACGCCGGGGCCGGAGGTGACCAGCGCCACACCCACGTCACCGGTGGCGCGGGCATAACCGTCAGCCGCATGAACAGCCGCCTGCTCGTGGCGCACCAGCACGTGCTGGATGGTGTCCTGCTTGAAAAACGCGTCATAAATGTGCAGCACGGCACCGCCGGGGTAACCCCAGACATACTTGACGTTTTCAGCTTGAAGGGCTTTGATCAGCACCTCTGCACCCCGGAGCTCTTGCTCGGCGACTGCAGCAACGGGCCTGACCTTGGCAGAAGAATGTGAACTTAACGAGTTTGATGCCGAAGCAACTTCGGCTTTTGCGATTTCCATGATGAACCTTTGTGAATTTCTCTAACGAAATACCTTGGGTGCTTCTTTGCAAACACTTGTGGTGTTGCATCGAAACTTAAGGCCAAAACCATGGGCGCATTGATTTTTGCGCCGGACCTTGACCCGTTTGCTTTAATTTGCAAACGGCATTATCGCATTTGTCAATCAGGGTTTTCGACCCGCAATCTGGCAATGCAATAATTCAGCGCTTTTCCCCCAGAAAACCAGCCTCATCCGCTGCCAATCCCCCACACCATGCTCCAACCCTACACCACCCCCAGCCTGCCCAGACGCATGGCCTGCTGGCTTTACGAAGGCATGCTGCTGTTTGGTGTGGTCTTTATTGCCGGCTACCTGTTTGGCACCCTGAGCCAGACCAAAAACGCCATGGACAACCGCCACGCCCTGCAGGCGTTCCTGTTTGTGATCTTTGGTATTTACTTTGTCTGGTTGTGGTCCAAAGGCCAGACCCTGGCCATGAAAACCTGGCACATCCGGGTGCTGGACTTGTCAGGGCAACCCTTAAGCCAGGGCCGCGCCCTGCTGCGCTACCTCTGGAGCTGGCTCTGGTTCATGCCTGCGCTGGCAGCGTCTTGGGGGTTTGCGCTCAAAGGGGGTGAAGCCTTCGTGATCGTCATTGGCTGGGTTGCCGTCTGGGCCATCCTGAGCCGCTTTCACCCGCGGCAACAGTTCTGGCATGACGCGCTGGCAGGCACGCAACTGGTGGACACCAGTCCGGCCAAACCCTGAACCCGATCCGGTTCGGGTGCGAAGCCCAAACTACCGGCAGAACAGGATCAAATCGCTGACTCGTCGAGCTCGCCAGTGCGGATGCGGACCACGCGCTCCACTGCCGTGACAAAAATCTTGCCGTCGCCGATCTTGCCGGTGTGGGCGGCCTTGACGATGGCGTCGACACAGCTGTCCACGTCCTCGGTCTTGACGACCACTTCGATTTTTACCTTGGGCAGAAAATCGACCACATATTCAGCACCACGGTAAAGCTCGGTATGGCCTTTTTGGCGGCCAAAGCCTTTGACTTCGGTCACCGTCAGGCCGGTCACACCACATTCAGCCAGGGCTTCACGCACTTCTTCCAGTTTGAAGGGCTTGACGATGGCAGTGATTTGTTTCATGAAGTACCTCAAGTAAAAATGGGAAGGGCTGGCAATCGAAAACTTTCAACACCTCACGCCCGGAAACGGTTGGTTATAGGATAACGCCAATCCTTGCCAAAACTGCGGTGCGTCACGCGAATCCCTACTGGCGACTGGCGCCGCTTGTACTCGTTGATCTTGATCAGGCGCGTGACGCGCTCGACATCGGCGCTGGCAAATCCGGCGCCAATGATCTGCTCGATGCTTTCATCGTTCTCCATGTAGCGCTCCAGAATCGCATCCAGCACCTCGTAGGGCGGCAAACTGTCCTGGTCGGTCTGGTCGGGGCGTAGTTCGGCGCTGGGCGGGCGGGTGATGATGCGCTCGGGTATAGGCATCTGGCCAGTGCCATAGGGGTCATGCGCATTGCGCCAGCGGGCAAGGCGAAACACCGTGGTCTTGGCCAGGTCCTTGATGACCGCAAAACCACCTGCCATGTCGCCGTAGAGGGTGCAGTAACCCGTGGCCATCTCCGATTTGTTGCCGGTGGTCAGCACAATGCTGCCTAACTTGTTGGACAGTGCCATCAGCAGGGTGCCGCGAATACGGGCCTGGATGTTCTCTTCGGTGGTGTCTTCCGCCAAGCCCATGAATTCATTGGCGAGCGTGGCCTTGAAGGCATCAAATTCTGGCACGATCGACAGCTCGTCGTAGCGCACCCCCAGACGCTCCGCCATGTCGCGCGCGTCGATCCAGCTGATGTCGGCGGTATAGGGTGAAGGCATCATCACCGCGCGCACCCGGTCCCGGCCCAGCGCATCCACAGCAATGGCCAGCACCAGCGCAGAGTCAATGCCGCCCGACAGACCTAGCAATACACTGGGAAACCCATTTTTGCCAATGTAGTCGCGCACGCCCAAGACCAGGGCGTCCCACAAGTCGGCATCCAAAGCGCGGTCAGGTGCCACGCTGCCTGACAACTGCAGCCCGGCGGGGGTGCGCTGCAGTTGCAACAACAGGCTGTCCTCGATGAAACTGGGCGCGCGTGCGGCCAGCGCGCCATCGGCATTGAGCGCAAACGAGTGGCCTTCAAACACCACCTCATCCTGGCCGCCCACCAGATGGGCATAAACCAGCGGCAGCCCGCAGGCCAGCACCCGCTCGCGCATCATCTGTTCACGCTCGTTGCCTTTGCCGACATGAAACGGTGAGGCGTTGATCACCGCCAGCAACTCGGCACCTGCCTGCGCCGCTTCCTGTGCCGGGCGCTCGAACCAGGCATCCTCGCAAATCAGCAAGCCCACCTTGACCCGCTCACCGGTCGCGCCCGCCTCGAACACACACGTGCCCTGCCCCGGCGTGAAATAACGGCGTTCATCGAACACCTGGTAATTGGGCAGCTCACGCTTGGCATAGGTCGCCACCACCCGGCCCTCACACAACACGCTGGCCGCGTTGAAACGGCTTTGTACCGCCACCGAACGCGTGCGCTGGTCGCCTCCGGTAGGGTGACCCACCACCACACTGAGGTCTTTCAAATCGGCCAGCGCAAGCGCCACCGCTTTCACGGCATCATCACAGGCGTCGGTGAACGCCTGACGCAAAAACAGGTCTTCGGCGGCGTAGCCGCACAGCGACAATTCGGGCGTCAGCACCAGCCGGGCACCCTGTTGGTAAGCCGTCCGGGCAGCAGCCACAATTTTTTCGGCATTGCCTGCCATGTCGCCCACCACCAAATTGAGTTGAGCCACGCAAATTTTGAGAGTCATGAAAAGTACAGAGAAATGATCGACAAGAAAACAACTGCATGTGCAAACGATTATGTCATTCGGGTGCTTGATTCACCGGCTGAAGTGGACGCTCACGCCTGGAACGCCCTGCTGTTCAGCCAGCCGCAGGCCACCCCGTTCATGCGTCATGAGTACCTGAATGCCCTGCACGCCAGTGGCTGTGCCACGTCTGACACCGGCTGGACGCCGAAGTTTTTTCTGCTTGAGCGACAGGGTGTGCTGCTGGCAGCCTGCGTGCTCTACCTCAAGACCCACTCGCACGGCGAATATGTGTTTGACTGGGCCTGGGCCAAAGCCTATGCCCAGCATGGCCTGGCCTACTACCCCAAAGCCCTGTGCGCGGTGCCCTTCACGCCGGTACCAGGTACCCGTCTGCTGGCCCGTAGCCAGGACGACCGTGAGCAGCTGGCCGCAGCCCTGCTGGACTTTTGCCAGCAACAGCAACTGTCCGGCTTGCACAGCCTGTTTGCCAGTGACGACGATCTGGCGGCCTTTGAAAAGTCAGGCCTGCTGCTGCGCCACACGGTGCAATTTCACTGGCAAAACGCAACACCAGGGTACGCCGGTTTTGACGCCTTTCTGGCGCAACTGACCGCCGAAAAACGCAAGAAAATTCGCCAGGAAAGGCGCAAAGTCGCCGACGCAGGCGTCAGTTTTCGCGTCAGTAAGGGCAGTCAGATCAGCCCGGCAGACTGGGAATTTTTTTACCAGTGTTATGAGCGCACTTATCTGGAGCATGGCAATGCGCCCTACCTGAACCGCGACTTCTTCGCCCGCATGGCCAGCACCATGTTTGAGGACTGGTTGCTCTTTGTGGCCGAGCGCGACGGCCAGGCCATCGCCGCCAGCCTGATCGCCATCAACACCAGCTGCACTGGCGCCCAAACAGGAAATGCTGAGCGGGTAGCGTACGGCCGCTATTGGGGTGCGCTGGAACGGGTGGACTGCCTGCACTTTGAGGCCTGTTATTACCAGCCACTGGCATGGTGTATTGCCAACGGCTACCAGCGCTTTGAAGGCGGCGCCCAAGGCGAGCACAAGCTGGCGCGTGCCCTGCTACCCGTGACCACCACGAGTGCCCACTGGCTGGAACAGCCGCAATTTCTGGCTGCGGTTGACCGCTATTTAAGCGCTGAGCGCGCCGGCATCCAGTCTTATGTGGCCGACCTTCATCAGCACAGCCCGCTGAAAAGCGAGCTCAGGCCGGCACCGTGCGCTGCGTCTGAACACCCAGCCCCTGAACGCCCAGGCTGATGGTCTGGCCTGCGCGCAAAAATACGGGTGGCTTTTGCCCCATGCCGACGCCCGGCGGGGTGCCGGTGGAGATCACGTCGCCAGGCTGCAGACTCATGAACCGGCTCAGGTAACTGATCAGAAAAGGCACCCGAAACACCATGGTCGCCGTGTTGCCATTCTGGAAACGCTGGCCATCCACTTCGAGCCAGAGCGCCAGCTGGTGCGGGTCAGCTACCTCATCGGCCGTCACCAGCCAGGGGCCTAGCGGGCCAAAGCTGTCACAGCCCTTGCCCTTGTCCCAGGTGCCGCTGCGGTTGAGCTGGTAGTCGCGCTCCGAGACATCGTTCATCACGCAATAACCCGCCACATGCGCCATGGCGTCGGCTTCGTCGATGTAACGACCGCCCTGGCCAATGACCACTGCCAGTTCCACTTCCCAGTCGGTCTTGACCGAGCCCCGCGGAATTTGCACCACGTCATCGGGGCCGCACAGGGCGCTGGTCCATTTGTTGAACACCACCGGTTCGGGTGGCACCGGCAGGCCGGACTCGGCTGCATGGTCGGCGTAGTTCAAGCCAATACAAATACATTTGCCGACCTGCCCCACACAGGCACCCAAACGCAAATCCTGTTGCGGCATCCCTGGCACCAGAGGCAAATCTTCGAGTTTGAGCTGGCGCAAACGGGCCAGGCTGGCGGGCAACAAGGCCGCACCGGCAATGTCAGCTACCACGCCGCTTAAAT
>JAQSDS010000070.1 GCA_029946045.1 Rhodoferax sp. | reverse complement strand
TTGAACACGCTGGTGCTCAATGTGCTGCCCCGTGAAAAGCTGCCCATTCAGGCCCGGCTGGAGCGTGAAGCCGCCGCCCGCCGCCTGGGCAAACGGGGTGCCACCGCCACCGACCTGGGCCTGCCGATTCTGGCCAACCCGTACCAACTGCTCAGTGTGCCCTTTGTCGACCAGACCTTTGGCACCACCACGCAATTGGGTAAGGGCCAAAGTTCCACCAACTGGGGGTACTCGGCGTTCATCACCGGTGACCTGGCCGGGATGGAAAGTGCCATCTATGTTTCCAGCAGCAGTGCCAAACCCAGCCCCGAAGCGCGCATCACGCTGGCCCGCAACGACCCCGACCCGGTGCTGCTGGGGCCGCTGCGCGCCCGCTCCATCAAACTGGGCAATGTGTCTGCCCCTGCGCTGAACAACGTGGTGAGCGGGGGTGGCGTGGGCAATGGCGTGGTCATCAGCAACCGCCCGCTTAGCCAGGGTTCGAGCTTTGGCTTGCAAACCCTGCGGGGTGACCTGCCACCGGGCTGGGACGTGACGCTGTATTTCAACGATGCCTTGATTGCGTTCCAGCAGTCCCGACCCGACGGCTTGTATATTTTTCCGGACCTGCCGCTGGTGTATGGCGAGAACGAGTTCCGGCTGGTGTTTAACGGCCCACTGGGTCAGGCCCGGGTGGAACGCCAGGTGGTGCTGCTCGACCAGACCATGGCCAAGCCGGGTGAGTTTTTCTACACCGCAGCCGGTCAGCAGCTGGAGGCCGGTGGCACCCAGTCCATCATGCAGTTTGACCTGGGGCTGAGCGACAAGCTGTCAGCCACCGGTGGTTTGGTGTCCTTGCCCGAGCGCACGCTGCAAAACGAGCCCGCCCGCAGTTACACCAATGTGGGCTTGCGGGCCTCGCTGCTTGACATGCTGGTGAACGCCGACTATGTGGCTGGCCCCGACAGTTCGTCGCTGTACGAGCTGGGCGTGCGCACCAAGATTGGCAAGTTTTCTACCAGCCTGACGCATACCCAGCTGTCAGATAACTTCGTCAGCAGCTTTTTTCCCACCTCCAGTGACCCCATTCACAGCCGTGACCTGTTGCGCCTGAGCGGCAGTGTGCCGCTGTACGACAAGGTCAGCCTGCCCATTGGCTTTGATTACTCGCAGAACACCTACCAGTCGGGGCTGAAGAACGTCACCGCATCCGCTCGGGTGTCGGCCAATGTGTACGGCACCAGCCTGACCAATTCGCTGAGTTACACGGCAGACAGTGCCGGCAACACGACCCAGAGCACGGTGCTGCAAATCAGCCGCCGTGTGGCCGGTATTGGCCTGAGCAGCCAGCTTGCCTACAACATCAAGCCGGACCGTAAATTGGCCAGTGTGGCCATCAGCGCAGACAAGCAGTTCAGCGAGGATTTGCGAGTCAATGCCTCGGTGTTGCATGTCACCGACGGGCCAACCACCTTGTCGGGTGGTGTGACCCGCAATTTTGGGTCGTATGGCCTGAGCTTGAGTGCCAGCCACGATTCAACCGGTGCCACGTCCATTGGGGTGCAACTGTTTGTGGCCCTGGGCCGCGACCCGCAAACCGGCAGCTGGAAGCTTGATTGGCAGCCGATGGCCGGTGCCGGAGCCATTTCGGCCCGCTCCTTCCTGGATACCAACGGCAACGGCAGGTACGACCCGGGTGAGAAGTATGTAGAGAACGCCGGTTTCATCCTGAACAACGGCAGCCGCTCGCCCGTCAAGACCGACGCCAAGGGCCTGGCCTACCTGAGCCGGTTGACGCCCTACCAATACACCGACATCTCGCTCGACCCCGGTTCGCTGGAAGACCCGTCGTGGACATCAACAACCCCAGGCATGCGGGTACTGCCCCGCCCGGGCAAGGTGCAGTCGAGTGATTTCCCGGTGGTGATGACCGGTGAGGTCGATGGCACAGTCTATGTGGACGGCACGGGCAAGAAACGGGGCATCGGCAATGCGCTGGTAGAACTGGTGGACGCCGCAGGGAATGTGGCCGTGTCAGCCCGCAGCAGTTCAGACGGTTACTACATCATCCAGGCGGTGCGCCCGGGCAACTACACCGCCCGCATTTCCCCAGAGCAGCTCGACAGCCTGAAAATGCGTGCCGATAGCGACCGCACCCTCACCGTACCAGCCGATGGCGACTTTGTGAATGGGGTGGATTTTGTGGTGACGAAGAGGTAGCGCTGCACATCACGTTCACGCCTGGGTTGACCAGTCGCTGATCAAGGTTTGGTTACCAGAAAAGTTGCACCGACACTGAACCACGATTGCGTTGGAGACTCAATTCTGGTCAACGAAGCGGATGAGTTCAGCCATGCTGTGCAGACCGAGTTTGGTCATGAGGTTGACCTTGTGGGTACTGACGGTCTTTTCGCTCAGGAACAGGGCCTGGGCGATTTCACCATTGCTTTGGCCGGTGGCCAAACGCCGCATAACTTCGCGCTCCCGCGGCGAAAGCAGTTCGCGGCTTCGGGGCGTTGCAACTGAAATGAGCGACTCGATCAGCATTTGGTCAACATAGCGCTGCCCCTCGACCACCATGTAAATGGCGTGCAACAATTCTTCAGGCTCGCTGTCCTTGGTGATGTAGCCATTGGCACCAGCCGCCATTGTGGCGCGGACGATGGTGGGCTCGTTGTGCATGCTGACCATCAGAATGGGCAAATCTGGCCAGCGCGAACGGATCAAGCTAACCAGTTCCGGCCCATTGGGCGCAGGCATGGTGACATCGAGCAGCAGCACATGACAAGCCGTTCGCTCAAGCAGCGCCAGCACACCGGCACCATCGGCCGCCTGGCCGGCAACGTGCATGCCTTGCTCGCCATCAATGATGCGCTGCAGGCCATTGCGAACCATGGCGTGGTCGTCAGCAAGCAAGACCTCGATCGGGTCAGGAATGGGCCGCGCAGAAAACAGTTTCATGATCAAGGCGTCAGGGTGTGTCGTCAAGGGCAGGCGGTCGGCCAGGTGTGGGAGCGCTCATGGGAATGATCACTTCTACCGTGGTACCTATTCCCGGGCTGCTGCTGATGTTCAAGGCGCCGCCAAGGCTGGCCGCGCGCTCGCGCATGCCGGACAAGCCAAACGTCATGCTTGGGCGCTCGGCCGATGGATCATAACCCCGACCATCGTCCGTAACTTTGAGCAGCAACAGGCGTTGATCGCGCATCGCCAGCATCACCTGAATGCGGCTGGCTTGGGCATGACGTGCCACATTGGTCAGCGATTCCTGCAGGATGCGATAGATGACAGTGACGCGCCGATCGTCAATGACCAGGTCGGGTGGCAGGTTGTTAGCTATTTCGCAGGGAATTCCCATACTGGTCTGGAACGCCAGCAACAAGCTCTCGGTTGCTGCCGCCAGTCCGATGTCAAGCGCGCTGGGGCGCAACTTGCCGACCACGTCACGCACAATGAGCAGAATGTCATCAATGCTGCTTTTGAGCGCCTTGACCTGACCCACCAGCAAACCCGCCGGATCGTCTTGCACCGTGCGGGGCAACAGGGCGACATCCATCCGCAGAACGGTCAGGCGCTGTCCGAGTTCGTCATGAATTTCGCGCGCGATGCGTTTGTGTTCAAGCTCTTGCTCACTCCACTGGTGATCGGCGAGTTGGCGTAATTCTGTCTGGGATGCCGCAAGTTCGTTTTGGGCCTTGGTCAATTTATCCAGCTCCTCGGCACGTTCATGCCAATCGCGCGCGCGAAGCAATTCATGTCGGACAAGCCATACCAAGACCAGCAGCAGCAGCAGCAGCGCAGATATTAATCCGCCACTGATGAAATAACGCATGCGATGCGCTTGCGCAATCCGCTCAAAAATAATGGTGGGACGCCCCACCAGCAGCTTCACCGGATAACCCGCAGCTTTGCGCTGAGCCACCCTGCGTTCGATGTGATCCAGTGACGAGCGTCGCACAGAAAAACTGTCGGCTTGCGAAGCAGAGCTCGATGGCACAGTGAGTGTGAATGCGTTGTCACTGGCGATGGCCGGCAAGCGCATCAGCACCACACCGTCATCACGGACCACGGCCATGAGGCCGTCTTGGCCCAATTTGAGGGTGTCGTAAAGGTTTGTCAAATAGTCTGGCTTGACTGAAAGAATGACCACGCCGTCGAACTGACCCGTTGACGTGCGTAGCAGCCGCGAAAAATTGACCATCACGCGGTCAAGCGTCTTGGCCTTTTGGGGAGGACTGAGCAAAAGTTGGTCCTGGCCGCCATCGCGCAAGGCCTTGAAGTGGGGTCGATCGCTCAGGTCCAAGCCAACGGCCGCTGGATCCAGGGTTGAAAAAAGAAGATGCCCATCAGCACTGATGACGTTGATGTCAAATTCGAAATCGACATTCGCATGGGTCTGCTTCTGCCGGACGACCTTGGCAAACTGGCCTGGTTCACTGTGCCAATGGTCGCGTAAGTCGATCAGCATCAAGTCGAGCGATTGAATGGCGACCTGAAGGGCCTTGGCACCGATGTCAGCGACGTTTTCAATTTGCTGCTGTTCAGCTTGCTTGTCTAATTCAATCATCTCGTTCAGGTCTTTGAGCAGCAAAACCCACACCAAAGCCAGTAACATCAGAAAAACAAGTGCGATCTGAATGTGTTTGGCAAGGTTCTGTAGCGGCTTGACTCTGGGTATGAACATGGATGTAGCTTGCAAATTTTCCGGGGGAAGCGACGATTGGGCTGAAACCGCAACCCGTGGTGGCCTGATGGCACCCAAAATGACCTTGCAATGCAAGATCGGGAAAACGCTTTTGGCCTAGAACTGGCCCTGAAAACGACTCAGGGCGCATAAAGCGCCCTGAAATCAATAACTTACTTGGGGTGGCTGATGGGGCTCGAACCCACGACAACAGGAATCACAATCCTGGACTCTACCAACTGAGCTACAGCCACCGTGGCCAAAATTATAACCGATGAAACTTCAGGCTGGCCTCAAGAACACCGGGGTTTCAGCTTGAAACCGCTTGGCACCTTACTGTTTTTTCAGAGGATTCGGAACCAGGATTTCAGCTTTGAGTTTTTCCTTGAGCAAGGCGTAATAGGCTTGCGACTCGGCACCCGTCCACCATTGCGCATACTGCTCACGGCTCTGAGTCAAACTGGCTTGAGCCGCAGCTTCACGCGGAACGATCCGATTAACCCGAACCAGGGCGTAACCTTGCGGACCGAGATCCACCCCAACCCAAGCGGGCAGTTTGGCGGTGTCAACGCGCAAGGCAGCCAGCAGCACCGGCGCTGGCAAATTGAGCGCCTGATCGCGCGCCACCACCTGAGCTGCAGACAGGTTGTCGGGTGCTGTACCCGTTTTCCAAAGTGCCAGTTTTTCTGCACCTTCTTTTTGAGCCAACTCTGCGGCGTGGGCAGCCACTACCCGCGCCTGCACCTGGGCTTTCACTTCGGCCAAGGGCAGCGTCCGGGCTGGCTGATGCAGCACCACACGGCCCGCCACCAATTGATTGGCAGCCGTCTCAATTGCCTCGGTATTGCGCTTGTTGCTCAGGGTGTCGGCAGCAAACAAGGCACCCAAGAACTTGTCGCTGGCCAACACGCCGGTCACGCCGGGCACAGCTTGGCGAGCCAATTTGTCGGCTGTTTTAATTTCAAGCTTGAGTTTGTCGGCAACAGGTTTCAGGCTATCAGACTGCTCGTAGACCGTGTTGGTAAAAATCTCGGCAGTTTCCGCGAATTTGCGCTGTGCTTGCTGGCCTTTCAGGTCCGCTTCGATGCCGGCCTTCAGCTCGTCAAAGGAACGTTGCAGTGGTAGCTTGATGTCGGTGAGCTGGATGATGTGAAAACCAAAGTCGGACTCAACCACGTCGCTGATCGTTCCTTTTTTCATCGCAAAGGCAGCGTCTTCAAACGGTTTGACCATGGCCCCGCGGGCGAAGAATGCCAGGTCGCCGCCCTTGGCCGCAGAACCTGGGTCCTGCGAGTTCTTCTTGGCCACGTCGGCAAACACAGACGGGTTGGCGCGCACCGTCTTCAGCAGCTCTTCGGCCTTCAGTTTGGCTTTTTGACGCTCGGCAGTGGCGGCGTCTTTGGGTGAATTGATGAGGATGTGGCTGGCCCGTCGCTCTTCGACACCGCTCAAGCGGAGTGCATTTTGTTCGTAATAAGCCTTCAATTCAGCTTCGGGAATCTGGATGTTTCTCTTGACGGCATCGAGGTCTAACACCACATATTCGATCTGTGCTTGTTCAGGCGCTTGAAAAAGGCTCAGGTTCTTTTGATAGAACGCATCGAGTTCCGCCTCGGTGGGGCTCACCTTGGCCGCATAGTCTTTGGCCAGAAAATTGGCAACCTGAACTTCGCGTCGTTCGAAAAAGGCATTCAGTGCCACGTCGGCCACCGCCGGCACGACAAAGCCAGAGGCGCTGACACCCGCTTCAATCTGTTGGTGCGCAAGATCAAGACGGACATTGTTCTCAAAGCCTTCAGGCGTCTGGCCCTGGCTGGCAGCGAGCTGGCGGTAACGGTCCATATCGATCTTGCCGTCTGCCTTGCGCATGGATGCGATGGTCGGGTCTTCCTGCAGAAAGCGGGCTAATCGCGCATCGCTGGTAGAAAAGCGGGCCTCTTCGGCAGCCTGTGCTACCACCCGATCGCGCACCAGGCGCTCCAGCGTGGCATATCGGGCCTCAGGGGAATCAAGCAATTTGGCGTCGACATTGGGCATGGCTGCCCGCATGCGGTCGGCTTCCACCCGGTGCGCTGCGTCCCACTGCGCTTGCGTGATATCGGTTCGACCCACATGGGCAACAGGCACTTCCTTTTCGTTCATGCGGGTGTAACCATCAATCCCAAGAAGCACGAAAGAGGGAATGATGAGCAA
>JAQSDS010000069.1 GCA_029946045.1 Rhodoferax sp. | reverse complement strand
CTCCAGGGCCACCCGTGGCACGCCGAGCATACTGGCGGTGGTGAGGTTGGCCTGAAGGATCTGTCCAGAATCGCTGACAGTGCAATAACCTACCGGCGCCATGTCGTAAAAGTCGAAAAAACGTTCGTCTGCGAGCTGTACTGCATCCTGCGAACGTCGCAGATCTTCGTTCTGCATCTCCAACTCGATCTGGTACAGATACAGCTCCTGCAGTGCCAGGGCAGAGGTCGCTGCCGGTTTGGTTTCAGCTTGACCTGCCTTGTGGCTGGTCTTTTGAAGGACGATTTCGGCTCTTTGGCGCAATGTCTGGTCCATTTTTTTCCCTATTTTTACAATGCTACCTCATAGTCCGCAAGCTTTTGCGCAAGTTCATCCAGAGAAGCAATACAGTTGGTGTTGGGATAGGCTTGTATAGCCTCCCTGCCGATCCAGCGGAACGCCTGCCCACCCACCAAAATAAGCAAGTCCGGGTAGTGGCTGCTGATGGCGTCAAGGGTTCTGATCAGCGAAGCCAAGTTGGCTGGCAGGCTCAACGAAAACCCCAGCAGGCTTGGCTGCCTTATTGCAATGATGTGCAGCAAATCCGGGATGCTCGCGTTGACGCCATGAAAGTGACTGTCCCAGCCGCGGAATTCACACAAATCCGCGATCATGCGAGCGCCAAGTTGATGAAATTCGTCTGCGATACATGCAATAAATATGCTTTTGTTTCGCTTGGGTTCCTTGCTGATCCGAGACCGTATTAGGCCCAGCATTTGCTCGGTGATGGCCGTGGCCACGTGTTCAGAAGCCACCGTCATCTGCATATGTTCCCAGCGTTCACCCAATTCGTACATTGAGCGTTGTAGCAGCCCGGTGTACAAGTCTTGAACCGAGGTGTCTTTGTTCATCAGTGACTGAACCATATCGGCGCAAAGATCACGCTTGCCAGCCAACAGCGCGGCCATGTAAGTCTGATAAACAGACTCTTCAATGCAGCGGTGGCTTGCTTCCACAAGTTCACGTTGGGCATCCGCTTGAGGAAAAGCCATTTGAATGCCTTGCGCAAGCGCCTGATAAACCGCAGAGATCCATTCGTTCGGGAAACGCGATGCGTCGGTGAGCCAGCGCCGCAGGCTCAGCACCGCATTGACACTGCCGTTCAGGTCATCGGTGATGGCATAGCCAATTAAAACGCCTATGTCTGGCAGGTACGTGCGCCATTGCTCGCCAACGGCCTGGTCAAAACCATCGGCCAGGCTTTGGAGTTGGGCATCGGTTAAGTACCGACACCTTGATGCGTGCAAGTCGATGGCTCCAATCAACAATTTTTCATAGCTGGATTGCCGTTCGGGAACGGCAGCGATGAGTTCTGTGACCAGAATTTTGAGTTGTATCTCGAGCAGATAGGTCGGCATGCCACGGCCTGCCAGCACGTGCCCAAGCCAGCGTACCTGTTGCAGGATATGCGTGACGGGGAATTGGTGCAGTGTTGCCTGCCAGGCGGCATCGCTACGGGCAAAACGTCCGCCACGCTCTCCATAGCGCCGCTCGAAATAAGGAAAACGCTGCCAGCACAGGTCACCAGCCCGCACGGCGGCCTGTACCTCACGCGCATCAGCCGGTATGGCGTGGTAGCCAGCCTCCGGGTTGATCGAGGTGACAAGAAAGACCTTGGATTCAGGCGCAAACGGGTACAAAGCCAAGAAGATGGTTTCCAGTTGCCGGAAAAAAAAGACAACAGCATTGGCAAGTTGCTGGCGCTGCGCTTCATCAAGCACCAGCGCATTCATGGCCTGCTTGAACGTGTCCCAACGGTGCGGTGTGTTGGCCCCATTTCCGCCCAGATAGCCCAGGCCTTTCCCATCCTCGAGCTGCAGGGCACGCGCATACATGGGTCGTAACACCACGGCGCCCAGCATGGACCCTTCCAAGACATAAAGACAGGCCAGCAAGGTCAGAGGCTGCTCGATGAATTGCAGTCGAAGGCGCTGAGCGACAAGCTGGGCCGCCGCCACAGACTCCTTCAAATCGGGCACATTGCGCTGCTCAAAGTATTGAAGATCTTGTGCAATCAGTGCCAGTTTCTGCATGTCAGTGCGCCAGACCTGGGCCACTTTGTGGTCCGTGCTGTCGGTCAGCGCCTGCTCCAGAACAACGTGAATAAGCGCCAGGGCGCGGAGTTGTCCGACATAAGATTCCAGCGGCAGTTCGCGGGCCGCCAGTGCCACAAAGAAGGGCGCGCGATGCAATTGGCTGTGGGCCGTAAAGCTAGCCGCCTTGAGTTCTTCCATCAAGGTGAGTTGAGGCTGGAGCAGTCCTGTTTCCATTGCCGTCACTGCGCATTTAAAAATTACAGGAGTCGATTGTGACCCAAGCCATGCTAGCGCATCTGATTTGTAAAAATGTACTTTTTGAATGTCACGAGAGATTGATTTGTTGCCTGTCAGTGTGATCAAGCAGGTCTGGCCGCTGAGCTTATTCGCCAAATAAGAGGCTTTTTGGTACGGTCCTTGGCCCATCGAATCCAGGTTTGCGTGGTTACATTGGTTGGTAAATTCAAGTGTCAGTACCATGAAAAGCCAATTTTGCGCCGGCGACCTCACCAAAGCGTATGCACCCAGATCCGATCATCGCTGTCAATTCGTCCGTCAGGCCGGATTTCATTCTCACGGACAGTGATTTTGTAAAAATTCGCATGCTGATCCATCAACGAGCCGGTATTGCCTTGAGCGAGCAAAAGCGGCAAATGGTCTACAGTCGCCTGGCACGGCGTTTACGAAAACTCAAGTTGAAGGAGTTTTCTGCTTATCTGGGCTTGCTGCAGTCCAACCCCAATGATCATGAATGGCAGTTGTTTGTGAACGCCCTGACCACCAACCTGACCGCGTTTTTTCGGGAACCCCACCACTTTCCCTTGCTGGCTGAGCACGCCCGAAGTTGTGGGCCAGCCATGACCGTCTGGTGTTCTGCTGCGTCGACTGGAGAAGAGCCGTACTCGATCGCCATGACCCTGATCGAAACGCTTGGCAGCCGTGCAAGCCAGGCCCGTGTGGTCGCCACCGACATCGACACGCACGTGCTCGCCCTTGGCGCCGAGGGCATCTTCGCAACCGAGCAGATTAGCAAACTGTCGCCGGAACGGTTGAAGCGCTTTTTCTTGAAGGGCGCCGGAAGCCATACAGGCAAGGTCAGGATTCGCCCGGAAGTGGCCGCCATGGTGAGCTTCGAGCAACTCAATCTGCTTGAACCGAGCTGGTCCTTGAAAGAACCGTTCGACGCCATTTTCTGCCGCAACGTGATGATTTACTTTGACCGGGAGACCCAGGAAAAGATATTGCGAAAATTTGTTCCGCTGACCAAACCCCATGGGCTGCTGTTTGCCGGGCATTCCGAAAACTTCTCCTTTGCCCACCAACTGTTCCGCCTGCGCGGCAAGACAGTGTATGAACTGAGCTCACGGCAGGCGAAGGCCTCAGCATGAACTCACTTGACACCAAACCCTCGGCCAACCTGCATTACTACGATCGCGACTTTGGCATTGCCGCAGTCAAATTGATGCCAGGCCAGTGTTATGTGACCACCAGTGACATTTTGCTGACCACCGTGTTGGGTTCCTGCGTGAGCGCCTGTTTGCGCGACAGCACGGCCGGCGTGGGTGGCATGAACCACTTCATGTTGCCCGAAGATGCCGACGACACGCCGCACAGTCCAAGCACTTCCATGCGCTACGGCATCCACGCCATGGCCATGCTGATGAGCGAACTGCTCAAGGCGGGCGCCCGCCGCGACAGGCTGGAAGCCAAGGTGTTTGGCGGGGGTGCTGTCATGAACACTTTGTCCAAAATCAACATTGGCGAACGCAATGCCGACTTTGTGCTTCGATTTCTGCAGGCGGAACAGATCCCGGTGGTGGCGCAGGATCTGCGCGGTGCGCTACCGCGTCGAATCAATTACTTTCCAATGTCTGGTCGGGTTGCCCTGCGCAAACTGCGCCGCCAGGAAGACACGCTTCTGTTGCGCCATGACGAACAGGCGCTGGCGCCGGCTTTGGCCCGACAGCCGCTCACCGGCAAGCTTGTGTCGCTGGAGCTCAGCCACCATGACAATCACGGCAACCCGAGGGCGGGTACGCCATGAGTCAGCGAAAAATCACGGTCATTTGTGTTGACGACTCGGCGCTGATACGCAACTTGATGTCGGAAATCATCAACAGTCAGCCCGACATGGAGGTGGTGGCCACCGCCTCTGACCCCTTGCAGGCCCGCGATCTTGTCAAATTGCACAACCCCGACGTGATGACACTCGACGTTGAAATGCCGCGCATGGACGGCCTTGAATTTCTTGAAAAATTAATGCGCTTGCGCCCCATGCCGGTGGTGATGGTGTCGTCATTGACCGAGCGCGGGTCAGAAGCCGCGCTGCGTGCACTGGAACTTGGTGCGATCGACTTTATCACCAAGCCGCGCCTGGGCATTCGAGATGGCTTGCTGGCCTACACGGAACTCATTACCGGGAAAATCCGCATTGCCGCGCTTGCCCAACTGCCGCCTCCCAAGCATCGCAGCACCGGCAGCCTGACAGAGCCACTGCACCAGGCACCCATGCTGCACAACGCCTGGCTCAGCACCGAAAAGCTCATCATCATTGGCGCCTCGACGGGCGGCACCGAAGCCATCCGTGAAGTGCTTTTGCCGTTGCCGCCCGACAGTCCGGGCATCATGATTGCGCAGCACATGCCCGCCGGCTTCACCCGCTCCTTTGCGCAGCGCCTGAACAAGGTGTGTCGGGTCCGGGTTTCGGAGGCGGTGCAGGGCGAACGAATTCTGCCCGGTCATGCCTACATTGCCCCGGGCGAATTTCATTTGTCGCTCCGACGCAGCGGCGCAAACTACGTCGCTCAGGTGGACCAGGAACCCGCCGTCAACCGGCACCGTCCATCGGTCGATGTGTTGTTTGACTCGGTGGCTCTGCATGCGGGGAAAAATGCTGTCGGCGTGCTTCTCACGGGCATGGGTCGCGACGGGGCCGAGGGTCTGCTGCGCATGCGTCAGGCGGGCGCGCACACGCTGGCGCAAGACGAGGCCAGTTGTGTGGTGTTTGGCATGCCCCGGGAGGCGATTGCCATTGGCGCCGCCTGTGAAGTGGTCGCGCTGCGCGACATGAGCCAACGTGTGATGACGCACCTGTCATCGCTGGGTGAGCGAGGCAATCGTGTGTAGCGCAAAAAGGTGTGACGTTTTTGCCGGGCACCTTGAACCGGGGCAAAAATATTTGTTTTGTCAGGCATTTGATTGGAGTGAACATGGTTGATAAAAATATAAAGATACTGGTGGTCGACGATTTCCCGACGATGCGCCGGATTGTTCGTAATCTGCTCAAGGAACTCGGTTTTGCCAATGTCGACGAAGCCGAAGATGGCGCTGCCGGCCTGGAAAAGCTCAAGGGCGGCCGGTACGGTTTTGTGGTGTCGGACTGGAACATGCCCAACATGGATGGCCTGGAAATGTTGCGGGCCATCCGCGCCGACCCTGCCATGAGCAAATTGCCGGTCCTGATGGTGACCGCTGAAGCCAAAAAGGAAAACATCATTGCTGCCGCCCAGGCCGGTGCCAATGGCTACGTCGTGAAGCCGTTCACAGCGGTCACGCTGGAGGAAAAACTCACCAAGATTTTTGAAAAAATAGAAAGGGACGGGGGCTCGGTATGACACAGCAAAATCCATTGGTACCGCCAGAAGGCGATTCGGCCGAGCAACTGCTGATTCGCATCGGGCAGTTAACCCGCCAGATGCTTGAAAGCATGCGCGAACTAGGCCTCGACAAAAGCATTGCGCGCGCCGCCGAGTCCATTCCCGACGCCCGTGACCGCCTGAACTATGTCGCCAAAATGACCGAGCGTGCCGCTGAAAGGGCCCTGAATGCTGTGGATGTGGCCCAACCCATCCAGGACCAACTGGCCATGCGGGCGGTGGACTTGTCGGAGCGCTGGACGCAGTGGTCTACCACCGCGCCGGCCCTGGCGGACGCTGACCAACTGGTGAGCGACACCCGGCGCTATTTGTCTGAGGTACCCGGGCAGGCCCAGGCCACCAGTGCCCAGCTGATGGAAATCATGATGGCCCAGGATTTTCAGGATTTGACGGGTCAGGTCATCAAGAAAATGATGGACCTCATCAAGGAAATGGAAACCCAATTGTTGCAACTGCTGGTGGACAACACCCCCGAGGAAAAACGTCAGGAGGCGGGCGGTGGCCTGCTCAATGGTCCCCGTATCAAGTCAGGTGCGCCGGACTCGCTTGACAACCAGACGGAGGTCGATGATCTGCTGGCCAGCCTTGGGTTTTAGCCAGTCTTTTCTGATTGCAAAATGAACAGCCCTAACCCTGCTTTGTTCGCCTGATCAAGCCAAGGCCTCTGCCTCAATAATCTTTGCATGCGGCGCAGTGCGTTTGCTGCTTCGGAGCATTGATGGCAGAAGAAAGTGATCTCGAAAAAACAGAACCGGCTTCGCCCGAACGTTTGCACAAAGCGCGCGAAGAAGGTCAGGTGGCGCGCTCGCGCGAACTGGTGACCTTTGTCATGCTGTTCACCGCTTTGGGCGGTTTGTGGATCATGTCGGGTTCGCTCGGCCAGCAATTCGGCAGTGCCATGCGCGACGGGCTGCAGTTTGAACGTACCTCGGCTTTTGACAGCACCCGCATGATGGTGCACGCCGGCAACATGGTGGTGCACGCGGTGCAGGCCATGTTGCCCCTCGCCATCATGATGCTGTTGGCTGCGCTGCTGGCACCCATGATGCTCGGCGGCTGGTTGATCTCAACCAAGTCCCTGGCCCCCAATTTTTCAAAACTGAACCCGATTGCGGGCATTGGCCGCAT
>JAQSDS010000068.1 GCA_029946045.1 Rhodoferax sp. | reverse complement strand
CCCTCGCCGCGAATGCCCCCAAACAGCCTTCGGCCCGAGGGCGGGCCTCCCACAACTACAGGGCCCCCACAACTGCAAGACCTCTTCCAACTGCAAGGTCTCCTACAACTGCGGGGGCTTTTAGATGCTGACACCTGACTGGCCTTTACCTGCGGGGGTGCGGGCGGTGTGCACCACACGCATGGGTGGTGTGTCGGCTGCGCCCTATGACAGTCTGAACCTCGGCGACCATGTGGCCGATGATGCTGCCCATGTGCGCGCCAATCGGGCTATTTTCCATCAGGCCATTGGCGCACGGCCGGTTTTTTTGAATCAGGTCCACGGCACCCAGGTGGTGTCACTGGACACCACCACCCCGGACGGCACCGTGGCCGACGCCTGCCTGACAGACCAGCCCGGCCTGGCCTGCACGGTGATGGTGGCTGACTGTCTACCGGTGTTGTTTGCCAGCGCAGACGGCCACCGGGTGGCTGCGGCCCATGCCGGTTGGCGCGGTCTGGCCGGGCAGGGTGGGGTGGGTATTTTGGAGGCCACGGTCAAACGCCTGCAGACCAAGGACATCCTGGCCTGGCTTGGGCCGTGTATTGGTCCGCAAGCGTTCGAGGTGGGCGATGAAGTGCGCGCCGCCTTCATGGCAAGTGATCCCCTGGCGGGCAACTGCTTTCAACCCCTGAAGCCGGGTAAGTGGCTGGCCGACCTGGCTGCGCTGGCGCGCCTGCGCTTGCGCGCCTTAGGGCTCAGCCAAATTCACGGCAACGACAGCAGTGCGACCTGGTGCACGGTGGGCAATGCTTCACGCTTCTTTTCCTACCGGCGTGACCGCGTCACCGGCCGCTTCTGCGCCAGTATCTGGCGTGAGCTGTGAGGCGGCCTGCGCTGCCTCCAATTCGGCTTGTTCCCGTGCCTTGATGGCGCGCCGGCGTGCCGGGCTACCCATCACGTACAACACCAATCCCATTGGCAGCAGCCCATACAAAACAAAGGTCATGATGCCGCCCAGCAGCGTGCCGGTGCTGTGCGTGGCTTCGGCCACGGCCATGAGGACGGCTACATAAAGCCAGGCGATTGCAACGATGTACATGGGTAAGACGGTATTTTTTGGACGAAAATCGGGCGATGTCAGGATATCGAAGGCCTTGGCCTAAGATACTATCGAAATTATTTTTTGACCACTTCAGATAAGGGTAAGCATGAACGACAACGCGCAGGAACTTTGGTTGCAATCGGCACAGAATTTACAACAATCCATGGCCGAGAGCTTGAGCAAAGCCTTTGCGTCGTTTCAGAACATGGACATCGGTGAAGCCAGCACCAAACTCCTGGCTCCTACGGCCAAAGCACCCCAGATCAAATTTTCCGCAGCCAAATTACAAGAGCTGCAACAGCAGTTTCTGGCCGATGCCGCCGAGTTGTGGTCCAACAGTGCCCAGGGCAAGCATCAACTCACCGACCGCCGCTTTGCTGACGAAGCCTGGGCGGCCAACCCCACGGCCGCGTTCAATGCGGCCAGCTATCTGCTCAACGCCAAGACACTCGCCCAGTTGAGCGAAGCGGTCGAGACCGACGACAAAACCCGCGCTCGTATTCGTTTTGCCGTGGAGCAAATCACTGCGGCCTCGGCTCCCAGCAACTTCATGGCTCTGAACGCCGAAGCACAAAAGAAAGCCATCGAAACCCAGGGCCAGAGCATTGCCAAAGGCCTTCAGAACCTGCTGCACGACATGCAGCAAGGCCATGTGTCCATGACCGATGAGAGCCTTTTTGAGGTTGGTAAAAACGTCGCCACCACCGAAGGCGCCGTGGTGTTCGAGAACGAATTTTTCCAGCTCATCGAATACAAGCCACTGACCGACACCGTCTATGAGAAGCCATTCCTGTTGTTTCCTCCATCCATCAACAAGTTTTACATTCTTGACCTGCAGCCAGAAAACTCACTCATCCGCTATGCCGTGGCACAAGGCCACCGCACCTTTGTGGTGAGCTGGCGCAACCCTGATGCCTCGATGGCCAAAGCCAGCTGGGACGATTACATCGAAAAAGCGGTCATCAAGGCCATCGCGGTCACGCAGGACATCACAGGTGCCAAAACCATCAACACCCTGGGCTTTTGCGTCGGCGGCACCATGATGGGCAGCGCCCTGGCGGTGTTGGCAGCGCGTGGTGAAAAGCCCGTGGCCAGTGCCACCTTCCTCACCTCGATGCTCGATTTTTCAGACACTGGCGTGCTCGACATCTTCATTGACGAAGGCTTTGTCAAATACCGCGAACAGGAAATGGGCAAGGGCGGCCTCATGAAGGGCAAAGACCTGGCCATGACCTTCAGCTTTTTGCGCCCCAATGACCTGGTCTGGAACTACGTGGTGGGCAACTACCTCAAAGGCGAAACCCCACCACCCTTTGACCTGCTTTACTGGAACAGCGACTCCACCAACCTGCCGGGCCCGTTCTACGCTTGGTACTTGCGCAACACCTACCTGGAGAACAACCTGACCAAACCTGGTGTCGCGACGGTCTGCGGCGAAAAGATCGACCTCAATCAGGTCGACATGCCGGTCTACATCTACGGCTCGCGCGAAGACCACATCGTGCCCATCGGCGGTGCCTACGCCACCACCCAATTCCTGGCGGGTAAAAAGCGCTTTGTCATGGGTGCATCCGGCCACATTGCCGGTGTTATCAACCCGCCAGCCAAGGGTAAACGCAGCCACTGGATCCGCGAAGACGGCAAGTTGCCCAAGTCGGTCGACCAGTGGATTGCTGGCGCAACCGAGCACAAAGGCAGCTGGTGGACCGACTGGTCCAACTGGCTCGCCGCCCAGGCAGGCAAAGAAATTGCCGCGCCCAAGACCTATGGCAAGGGCAAGTACAAGTCCATCGAGCCCGCGCCAGGCCGCTACGTCAAGGCCAAGGCCTGATCTTTTTTAGTCCACCTACAGAGAGAAATCATGGAAGACATCGTTATCGTCGCAGCAGCTCGTACCGCCGTTGGTAAATTTGGTGGGTCCTTGGCCAAAATTTCAGCGCCTGATTTGGGTGCCATCGTCATCAAGGCTTTGCTGGAGCAAACCGGCGTCAAAGCAGACCAGATTGGTGAAGTCATCATGGGCCAGGTGCTGGCTGCGGGTGCAGGTCAGAACCCGGCCCGGCAAACCTTGATCAAGTCCGGCATTGCCCAGGAAACGCCAGCCCTCACCATCAACGCTGTCTGCGGCTCCGGCCTCAAGGCGGTCATGCTAGCCGTGCAGTCCATCGCCTTTGGCGACAGCGAAATCGTCATCGCCGGTGGCCAGGAAAACATGAGCGCCTCACCTCACGTCCTCATGGGCAGCCGAGACGGCCAGCGCATGGGCGACTGGAAAATGGTCGACACCATGATCAACGATGGCCTGTGGGACGTCTACAACCAGTACCACATGGGCATCACCGCCGAAAACGTTGCCAAAGCCCAAGGCATCACCCGCGAAATGCAAGACGTTCTGGCCCTGGCCAGCCAGCAAAAAGCGGCTGCTGCCCAGGCGGCAGGTAAGTTCAAGGACGAAATCGTTCCAGTCATCATTCCCCAGAAAAAGGGTGACCCGCTGGTGTTTGACGCCGACGAATTCATCAACAAGAAAACCAATGCCGAAAGCTTGGCCGGTCTGCGCCCCGCCTTTGACAAAGCCGGCAGTGTGACCGCTGGCAACGCCTCGGGCATCAACGATGGCGCTGCCGCCGTGATGGTCATGAAAGCCAGTAAGGCGGCTGCCTTGGGCCTCAAACCCATGGCCACCATCAAGAGCTTTGGTACCACCGGGCTCGACCCCGCCGTGATGGGCATGGGCCCTGTGTCGGCTTCGCGCAAGGCGCTCGCCCGTGCCGGCTGGAACGTGGCCGATGTCGACTTGTTCGAACTGAACGAAGCCTTTGCCGCCCAGGCCTGTGCTGTGAACCAGGAACTCGCTGTGGACACCGCCAAGGTCAACGTCAACGGTGGCGCCATTGCCCTGGGTCACCCGATTGGCGCGTCTGGCTGTCGTATTTTGGTCACCCTGCTGCACGAAATGCAGCGCCGCGATGCCAAAAAAGGCTTGGCTGCGCTGTGTATTGGCGGCGGCATGGGGGTTTCCCTGTGCCTGGAACGTTAATTATTTGATCTAATTCGGTTCGGTTTTCAATTTCATCAAGAGGAGTAGTTTCATGAGTCAAAAAGTAGCGTATGTCACCGGTGGTATGGGTGGCATCGGAACCGCCATCTGCCAGCGCCTGAGCAAAGAAGGCTTCAAGGTCATTGCTGGCTGCGGCCCAACCCGTGACTACGCCAAGTGGCTGGCCGAACAAGCCGCGCTGGGCTATACCTTCTACGCGTCTGCAGGCAATGTGGGCGACTGGAGTTCCACGGTAGATGCTTTCGCCAAAGCCAAGGGCGAGCATGGCAGCATCGACGTGCTCATCAACAACGCCGGTATCACCCGTGACCGCATGTTCATTAAAATGACGCGCGAAGACTGGGACGCCGTCATTGAGACCAACCTCAACTCCATGTTCAACGTGACCAAACAAGTGGTTGGCGACATGGTCGAAAAAGGCTGGGGCCGCATCATCAACATTTCCAGCGTGAACGGTGTCAAGGGTCAGGCAGGTCAAACCAACTACTCGGCTGCCAAAGCCGGTATGCACGGTTTCTCGATGGCCCTGGCGCAAGAAATGGCTACCAAGGGCGTGACAGTCAACACCGTGAGCCCCGGCTACATTGGCACCGACATGGTCAAGGCCATCCGCCAGGAAGTGCTCGACAAGATCATTGGCACCGTGCCAGTCAAGCGTTTGGGCGAACCCTCAGAAATCGCGTCCATCATCGCCTGGTTGGCGTCTGATGAAGGCGGCTACGCCACCGGTGCCGAGTTCTCGGTGAATGGTGGCTTGCACATGGGGTGATGGTTGGTGGGGGCTGTCACTGTCTTTGTGAGGCTCCTGTCTTTGTGAGGCTCCTGTCTTTGTGGGAGGCCCGCCCTCGGGCCGAAGGCTGTTGGAATTCAATCGCGGCGAGGGCGCCGCTCCCACAAGGCGCCGCTCCCACAAGGTGCAGGTGCCACAAGGTGCAGGTGCCACAGGGCTTCCGATGGTTGTTTCACAACATTTTTCTTCTTAAATCGTAAAAAATCGGCTCTCGTTTCAATTTTGATTGTCAGCAAACAATGTTGTGTTAAATTAGAGGCTCGGGTCGATTAATAATTTTGAAAGGGTGTGTATGAAATTTAGTATTACTTCTGCATTGTTGGCTTCTGTTTTGATGATTGCATCGCAATCTGTGTTGGCCCAGGCTGCGCCTGTTGTGCCTGCCGCTGCTTCTGGTGGCGCTGCTACCGGTGCAGGTGCTGCTGCCGGCGCCGGCGCTGCAGGTGCTGCTGCCGTGGGTGGCATTGCTGCCAGCACGCTGGTGATTGGTGCCGTGGTTGCTGCTGCAGTGGTTGCCGTAGCGACTGACAGCAACACGACTGGCACCACTGGTACGACTGGTACGACAAATTAATTTGTTGTCTTTCAAGAACAAGCGCCTTCGGGCGCTTTTCTTTTGACTTTTTCATTTTGAAATTCGCATTCTTCGGCAAACCCAAGCTATGCGCTTGCGCGTTGGCCGTGTTGGGTTTGACTGCCTGCGCCTCCAAGTCCTTGTTATCTGACGTGGTATCGGCCGTCTTGGTTGAGTCTTCGCCTTTTCAGGCAGATGTGCCCCTCGAAGTCAAACTTAACCCCAATTACCAGTATTTACGTGTCACGCTGGACGGTGCCAAGCACGCCTTGCTGGTGCTCGGCTATGTCGATGCCCATCCCCAGGGTGATATCGAGGTTTGGTACTCGGCGCAGGGCGAGGTGCTGCGTTTGCAAAACGGCCGCCTGGTGGGTGCGACGGGCTTGCCTGTGGAATGGCGTCGTGTGGTTTATTCGCAAACGCCCCCGGCCTGGCAGGCTGTGCCGCTTGAAGGTGCCCGTTTTAGCAGCGTGCGTGATGAGCAACCCGGCTACCGTTCGGGTTTGGTCGAGCAGGTGGTGTTGACACCCTTGCCACAAGCGCCGCTTGAACTGCCCAATCAAACCCATGCCACGGCCGTCTGGTTTCAGGAGCGTTACGCCAATGCCATGGGCCTAACCCGCCCTGATGCCTGGTTTGCGTTTGGTAACTACGGTACGCAAAAAACCATTGTGTATTCTCGCCAGTGTCTCTCAAGCAATGTGTGCTTGAGCCTGCAGCGCTGGCCGCTCCAGAAAGATTCGCTTTGAAATTGCGCCGTACTTTGGTGGCTCGCGCCGTAGCGCTGTGTATGACCTGTTCTGTGGCGTCCTGGAGCCATGCGGCAACAGCACCCGTGCAGGCGCCCGTGGTGCCGGGTGAGCGCCTCAGCGACTGGCTGTTGCGCAACGCCGGCCCCAACGCTGACACCACCGCGCTGCTCTGGACGGTACAAGCCGAACGCGCCCCACAGACCCGGCTCAAACAAGCCATCATCGACGGCCTCAAGTCCACCAAACTACTGAGCCTGCCAGAGGCCGAGCGCGCCCAACTGCTGGCCTGGGTGCAGGCCATGCCGGTGACGGGCCGGGTCAATGTGTCTGTGGCGGATGCCCGCTGGCTGCAAGGCAACCCCAACCAGGACCCCGTGCTGCAAGAAGGCCACAGTGTCACGCTTTACCAACGGCCTGGTACCGTCACCGTGTGGTCTGGCGCCGCCCAGCCCTGTGTGGCCGAGCATGTTTCTGGCGCCCTGATTCAGGACTACCTGCAAGCCTGCCTGGGCGTCGGTGGCGCTGCCGCGCCAGACTGGACCTGGATCGCTCAGGCCGACGGCAGCACCCAGCGCTATGGTGTGGCCCCCTGGAACCGCACACTGCAA
>JAQSDS010000067.1 GCA_029946045.1 Rhodoferax sp. | reverse complement strand
GAGCAGGCGTGCGCCGTCCCGCGTGGCTTTGGTCAGCGCATCGGCATACCAGAAGGTGCGGCCAAATTCGACCAGGCCGGCCATGATCAGCAGCAAGACCACGATGACAAATGCGAATTCAACCGCAACCGCGCCGGTCTGGAGCGGTCGCAGGAGCGGTCTCCTGGAAGACCTTTGGGCAGTTTGGGTGTTCATTTGTACAACCTGATTTCAGTGGGTGGTGGCTCGATCAAGCCAGCAAATTCAGCGTTAATGTCTTTGGGCAAATCAGCCTTCACTTGCATGAAAAACTTGCCAACGGCCACAATTTGGATAGTCGAGTTGCAGCCCGATCCCGTTGATGCGGCACAGTTGACAATGGCAATATTCAGCACCCGCCGGTCGCTCAGGCCTGGCGGCGCTGGCGGGGGGGTGACGAAAACACCGGTCGCGCTGTAGGGCGCGCTGCCGTTGGGCGCGTAATTGGAAGTCACTGCCGTCCCCCCGTACAGGGCGAGCCAATCGTTCAGATCGAATGGGTCACCTGCACTGGCCGACGGCGATGTACCAACTGCCTTAACTGCACGGCTGTAGGTCCAAAGTACCCCATAGTCTGCAAAGCTTGGGTTGTTGACTGGTTTGTTGCTGGCACTGTCGGTCCTGATGCTTTGCCGGGTTGGATCGGGTTCCATCCAGTTGGCCGGATAGCCTGCACCGGTGGTGCCGAAGCTGTAGGTCTTGACATTGGTATCCTGCGGGGCGCATGCGTTCAGATTGAACCTGGAGTTGAGGGCAACCTGTATCGGCCCTGAAGAAATGCCGGTATTGCCAAACACGTTACCGGGTGCCTTGAGGGCTGCGGCCGAGGTGCCGGTACAAACAAATGCGCTGGTGTAGGGCGCAGACGAATGCGACGGGTCGCATGTGGTACTTCCCCACGCATCAACTGGGTTGATTAAATAAGGTTGTCCACTTCCGCCCAGGGGTCCCAGTTCCATGATGTTGTAGGACACACCGCGCTGAAAGCCGAATTCGGTCAATTCATTGCCTGCAACAGACGTACGGACTCCACCCTTGGCGGTGTTAATCGCACAAATGCCAATGGGCGTCATGTCTCGCATAAAGTAGCCTGCCACAGCCCGTCCATAGGTTCGGGTTTCCTGGGTTCCGGTACCGCCCACCGTGCTTGGTACGCGTGCAAAAAACGTCGCAAGACCACCAGATGGAATGTCCACTTTAAGAAAAATCTTGTCGGCAGCCTGTACGTCAGTCGTTATGTTTGTGACCGGCACCATGCAGGCATCATCCGGACAGCTTCCTGCGCTCAGGTTGGACTTGCTGATAGTGACCGGCGTCGAAAAGTTGAAGCTGTTTTGCGCCGCCATGGCGATCGCGTAGGCCGCAGCACTGTCAACCCCGGCGGCGGTCTGATTCAATTGTTTGGCGCCGGCCAAGGCCGCCGCATCGGCCGCATTCTGCAACTCGGTGCGGACCACGTAGGTGCGCCCCAGGTCGAACACCAGGGCCATGAAGCCAAAGAGCACCAGCAGGGACAGGCCAAACATGA
Source organism: Rhodoferax sp. (assembly GCA_029946045.1). GTDB lineage: Bacteria > Pseudomonadota > Gammaproteobacteria > Burkholderiales > Burkholderiaceae_C > Rhodoferax. The sequence goes on along the minus strand of JAQSDS010000067.1, from coordinate 5,337 downwards.
TGGCCACTGCGCCACGCTGGCCCTGGTCGGGCCTCCCTTTCACCTGTGTGACCGTGCTCATTTTTTTGCTCCTGGTGTGCGGCCTGGCCTTCAGTCACCGCTCAAGTCTCCGCCAATATTGGTAATTTCAAACGTCTTGGGCGGCGAACGGAAGGACTCCTGGTAGCGTTCCTGGGCAGCGGCACCGGCCCGGCCATCGATACCCAGCACCGGGTCACGGTTGGCTGAGGCGTTCGGATTGATCGTCTGGCTGCTGCGCGCCTGGCGCACGGCGTTGCCAAAATTGGCGTCCAGCGCTGGCGTGGTGGCGGCGCAGGCCGTCAGTAGCGCTGCGCACGACACGATGGCCAGCTTGCCGGCAAGGCGGGTGGGGGAAAGTGCGTTTTTCATGATGAAACTCCTTACTTGACTTCCATGCCACCGGTGGCATTGATCGGGGTTACCTGGGCCGGGGCGCTGCGCAGGTCGGCCGGAATGTCTTCATGGCCAGAGCCTTCGAGCTTGTTGCCGAAATAGAACTCGCTGCGATTCGGCGGCTTGAAGCCATCGGTTGGCAGGATGTAGTTGGCGTCCATCGGCTTGATCAGGCGCGGCGTGATGACGAACATCAGCTCGCTGCGGTCACCCTGAAACTCGCTGCTGCGAAACAGTGCACCCAGCACCGGCACTTCACCCAGGCCCGGCACCCGGTCCACCGCTTGCTTGACATTGTTTTTGATCAAGCCGGCAATGGCCAGGCTTTGGCCGTCCATCAACTGCACCGTGGTTTGCGCCCGCCGGGTAGTGAAGCTCGGCAAAATAGCCGTCTCGCCGCCCAAGGTGGTGAAGGGTGAACCGGTCTGCGACAGCTCCGACACCTCGGGCGCCACCTTCAGGTGAATGCGCCCGCCCTCCAGCACCGTGGGGGTGAACTTGACACCCACCCCATACTCCTTTTCTTCCAGTGTGACAGTCGAGCCACCCGTGGTATTGTTGGCACGCGACACCGGAATAAAGATCTTGCCCCCCGCCAGGAAGCTGGCCTCCTGGCCGCTGATGGCGACCAGGTTGGGTTCGGCCAGGATCTTGATCAGGCCATCGTTCTTCTCAAGGTCGATGGAGAGACCGTTGGTGCTGTTCTTGAAAGCACTGAGCAGGCCGGCGCCACCGCTCAACAGATTGGAGCCAATGCCATACAGCCAACTGCCGTTGCTGTGTGTGGCACTGAACTTGGCGCCCATTTTGTCCATCAGGGTTTTGGAGACCTCGGCCACCGTCACCTCCAGCATGACCTGCTGGGCGTCGGCAATCTGCAGCAGGTTCACCACCTTGGCGCCACCTCCGCCACCGCTGCTGCTCATCTGCAGTTTGGTGCCGGGCGCCACCTTGGCGTCGCCTGCGACGATGGGTAGCACCAGGCTTTTGTTCATGTCGCTGACAAAGGCGTTGGCAATGTCTTCGGCGGCCTTGGCCTTGACGGCGCTGGAGACCACGCCGGTCAGAATGACCGAATCGGCCGCCGGGCGCACGGTAATGCCTTTCTCGCCGGGTAGCAGTTCATGGATCTTGGCCTCCATGCGGGCCACGTCAATATTCACATTGACATCGATGGCCGTGGGTCCGGCACCTTTGCGCCAGATCATCAGGTTGGTCGAGCCATAGGTCTTGCCCAGCAGGTAGAGCTCTGTCGCGCTGATCAGGGTGACGTCGGCCACGGTCGGGTTGCCGACCGAAATGCGCGTGATGGCCGAGGGCAGGCGCATCATGGTGGACTTGCCAATGGTCAGGTTCAGTGCCGGTCCAACTGTAGATGCCTCGGTGCTGGCATCGGCTGCCATGGGCGCTACTGCCACGGCGGTGGGCTTGGCTGCGGTGTTGCCTTTGATCACCGTGGGAGCCTGCGCATGCGCTGTCAGGGCGCCAAGCGAAACTGCCAATGCCACGCAGAGGCGGGCCGACAAAGGGGGGCGAAATGAGGTTTTCATGGTCTCTTCCTTAAAAATCAGCAGTTGCTTTTTGCAGGCCACGGATCACTTCCACGCGCCCACTGGATTCATCGACCGGTTTGCTTGCAACCGGTTTGGCTGGCGCCCGCCGCACCACTTTTTTCACAGGAGCCGGCGCGGAGGCCACCACTGGCGTTGGCGCAGCTGCGGCAAACAGGTCTTTCTGTTGCACGCCTTCAGTTGCGGCATCGAGGGTGTCGACCTGGTTGCGCAAAATCAGTGACAGCGTGCCAATGTTTCGTGCCAGGTCGATCTTTTCGGCTTGGTCGGGTGTGACCTCCAGCGTGACGGCATTCACCACCCTGGGTTTGGTCTCATCCGGCCGCTGGGCCTCTTGTGCGATGGCCAGCACCATGATGCGTTCCAGCACTACCCGCGACATCGGTTTGTCGCGCTCGTCCCTGAAGTTGACCAGCAGGTCCACAAAGCTGCCAGGCGCCAAGAAACCGGCCACACCCACCACCTCATTGACCTTGATGGTGATGGCGCGATGCCCTTCCTTGATGACTGAATCGAGTCCCGACTTGGTGCCTTCGGGCGCCAGCTTCGGGGCCAGCACCGGCTCGCCCTTGAAAATGCTGATGCGCACCACGCGTCCCTCCAGTTTCTTGGGGTCGTCGAAGGCACCGGTGGGCACGGCACCTTTCGGCCACGGCACTGACTCAAGCATGGTGGCTGTGATGGCCTGGCCGAGATCCATGTCGCGGGAAGCGACCAGCACCGTGGTCTTGTCGCTGGCGGCCTGCTGGCCCATCCAGCGTGCGGCCAGCAGCACCGCCGCGATGCCCAAGAGCACCGACAGGCTCAGCATGATGATTGCGCGTTTGCTTTTCATTTCAATCTCCTTGTTTTAAGCTCGGGCTGGCTGCGGCCTGCGCTGACAGGCTGTTGTCACCAAAATAATTGGCCCACGCCCAGTCCAGCAACTCTGGCGTCATGCGCGGGGGTTCTTCAAGGTAGCGGCCGCGGTCGGCAATCTTGCTGATCACGTCGAACGGCATGTTCGGCAGATAGGGCTGGCTATGACGCTGGTGCAGGGTGTTGACCAGGTAATCGATTCCAGCCGGGTCGGCTGGCACGCCGCTGCGTGCGCAGGCCTGCGCCACCACAGCGCGGTAACTCTCTTTGCTCATCGACACGATGTGGATCTTGTAGCCCAGGCGCCGGGCAAAAGCCGGGTCCACCAGCGCTTCGGGTGCCAGGTTGGACGAAAAAACCACGTGCACGTCAAATGGCACGGTGAATTTGGTGCCGGTATTGAGCGCCAGGTAATCGACGTGGCGGTCCAGTGGCACGATCCAGCGGTTCATCAGCTCGTGCGGGCTCACCCGTTGGCGGCCAAAGTCGTCGATCACAAAGATGCCATTGTTTGCCTTCATTTGCGGCGGTGCCACATGCAGGCGAGTGTGCGGGTCGTAGTTGAGGTCCAGCATGTCAAGCGTCAACTCGCCACCGGCAATGACCACGGGCCGCTCGATGCTGACCCAGCGGCCATCTGGTGCGACCTCATGCGTCAGGCCAGGTGGTGGGGCTTCAGGGGCTGGCACCGGATGATGGACGATGGGGTCAAGGACTTGAATCACCTCGCCATCCACATAAATTGCATGCGGCACCCAGATGGCGCCCTCCAGTGTTTTGATGAGGTGCTCGGCCAGATAAGTTTTGCCGCTGCCACTGTCGCCGTAAAGGTAAATGGCCTTGCCGGAATTCAGCGCACTGCCCAGCGTGGGCAGCATGGCGGGGTCGATCACCAGATCTCCCATGGCCAGTTGCAAGTGCGCCGCCCGAACCGGTACCTGGCGCCGGCTTTGCTCGGCTACCCGGGCTTCGTACTCGGCTAAAGTGACAGGTGCCGGACCCACGTAGTTGCATTTTTCGTAGGACAACCTAGCCAGCCGCTGGCCGGTTTCTGTCAACGCGTAGCTGACATCGCCCTCCAGGTCGCCACGGCGCGGCACTTCAAGCAGGCCGAGTTTGCGCATGTTGGTCAGCAAGCCGTCAACCACAGGAACAGGCAGGCCCAGATGCTGCGCGATCTGATACAGCTTGAGTTCCCCAAGGCGGGCAAAGTGCCGCAAGGCCAGGTCGGTCAGGAAAGCGGCCGGCAGGCTCACAGCCTCGGCAAGCTTGACCTCGGCCGGGTCGGCGGACGCAAGCTGGAGCGGCGACGCCGTGGTGTGTGAAAGGTGATCCATGATGTCTGCTTTCAGAAATTGACCAGCGGGGCATGTCCGCTGAAAATCCAGGCACCGTAGGCCAGCAGCCCGCCGGCCATGGCCACGCCATAGGGCATGCGGTCAGCAGACTGGGTGGCGGCATCGAACCGGGCCACCGAGCCGGGGATATATTGGCCCAACGCGGTCGCCACATTGAACAAGACCAACTGTGTTTTGCCCAACCAGACCATGCGCACCAAGGCCAGCACGCCACCGGTGACCAAAATGAACAAGGCCAGATTGACGGCTGTTGCCGGACCGACAAAGCTGCCGATGGCGGCCATCAGCTTGACGTCGCCCGCACCCATGGCGCGCAGCAGGTAAAAAGCTAAAAAAATCGCCAAGCCGGTGAGTGCCCCCAGCAGCGCTCCCTTGGCACCCAGCGCGCCTGGGTAGGCGCTCAGCAACCCGGAACCACGCAGCCAGATTTGCGGACCGACGAGGTTGATGAAAAGGCCAGCGCCCAGGGTCAGCAAAACGAGGGTGTTGGGAATGCGGCGCTCACGCAGGTCAAACACCAGAGCGGTGAACACCAGCAGCACCAGAGCGCCAAGACCCAGGGTCTGCCAAATATCAGGAGCCAACTTGAACCACATTTGATGGCCTGCAACTTTCTTATCTGTTCGTTACCTACCGGGCTGACCGACTTCATTCACTTACCCCATCAGGACCCCAGTGCCTTCTTCACTACAGCGACAACCAAGCCGGTCCAGAAGGTCCAGCTTTTTTCATTCGCCGCCCCCGTGGCGCCGACCCCCACAACGATCGCCAAGGCGATCAAGGAGGCGATCATTGCGTACTCGATGGAGGTGACACCACGCTGGAATTTCATAGATGCTTCTTATAGTCAAGACGACATCGCAACACTTTTGGGCTTTCATGAACCTGGGTCATTTAGGCACCTTGTCACAAGAGCTGGTGCCTGAACTTTGCTGAACCAGGAAGCAGCATGGTGTACCGGTGAACTGGCTTCAAGTAGTCCCAGTCAATTTGCCAGCGATGGTGTTGAATAACGTGCCCAAGTTAGTACCCACCAAGCCTGCGCCAGCAATGATCGCCAAAGCGATCAGCGCTGCAATCAGCCCGTATTCAATTGCCGTTACGCCTTCCTCGTCACGCATGAAGCGGCGGGTGGC
>JAQSDS010000066.1 GCA_029946045.1 Rhodoferax sp. | reverse complement strand
AGTGTGGCTGGCGAGCCCTTGCTGTACGAGCACATTGCGCAATTGGCGCAGGGACCGTGGAACCTCAATGGTCAGTTGGGGCTGGTGGTGGGCGCCACTTACCCGGCCGAGATCGAGCGTGTGCGCGCCCTGGCCCCTACCGTGCCCTTGTTGATTCCGGGGGTGGGTGCCCAGGGCGGTGATGCCCTGGCCACGGTTCGGGCGGGTTGGCGCGCTAACGGGCCCATCATCGTGAATTCGTCGCGTGCCATTTTGTACGCCTCCAGTGCCGCCGACTTTGCGCAGGCGGCGCGTCAGGAAGCCTTGAACACCCGTGCCATGTTGCAGGCCGCGCGCTCAGATCTTGCTTAAATCCAGAATCTGGCCGGCGGTGTTGCTTGCAGCCACCCTGGCTTTGAGGAATCCGCCTGTGCCATAGCGGGTGACGCGGCTGTAGAAACGGCGTTTGAGCCGCTGCACCATGGTGGTGTAGGCCTCCAGCAAGGGCGGCAGAATACTGAAACTGTCGTAATTGACCACCACCGCGACCCGATGCCCCAGCGGCGCCAGCAGCGCTGTGACCTGGGACTCGATGGCGTTGATATCGTCCATGCTGTTCACCGACAGGCCTTCAAAGTTGATGAACAGCAACTGGTGCTCGCGATCCAGTTCCAGCCGTTGTGCCAGCGGCGTGGCCAGCAGTCGTGCGCGAAGGCCCATGGGTCCGTCGCCAAACAAGGCGGCGTCCATGGTGCTGAGTTGCGGGCTGATCAGCGGCACAAAATCCATCTGCGCCAGCACATCGCGCTGCAGGTCCACGCCAGCAGCCAGCTCGATAAGCTCCAGCGCCGGCGCCTCAGGGCTGCCTGCCAACTGGAATACACAGCGCTCGGTGACATACAGCGCACGCTGGCCGCGCCTTCGCGATTCGCGCGCGCTGAAGGTGCGATGCTCAACCTGTTGCACAAATTTGCGGTAACTGCCTTCGCTTTGAATCTGCAGCCTGCCTTCGTGAATGCCCACCTGCAGGTCGCCAGCGGTGAAGGTGCCGACAAAAATAACGGTTTTGGCATTCTGGCTGATGTTGATAAAGCCGCCGGCACCCGCCAGCTTGGGGCCAAATTTGCTGACGTTGAGGTTGCCCTCGGCATCCGCCTGGGCCAGCCCGAGCACGGCCACGTCCAGTCCGCCACCATCGTAAAAGTCAAACTGGCTGGGCTGGTCAATCACGGCCTGCGCGTTGATGGCTGCGCCAAAACTCAGGCCGCCTGCTGGAATGCCGCCAATCACGCCAGGCTCGGCGGTGAGGGTCAGCAAGTCGAACACCTTTTCTTCAGCGGCCACAGTGGCCACACCTTCGGGCATGCCTATCCCTAAGTTGACCACGCTGTTGGGTTTGAGCTCCATCGCGGCACGGCGGGCAATCACCTTGCGCTCGGTCAGCGCCATGGGTTCAATCGAGTCCATAGGCACGCGAATCTCGCCAGAGTAGGCCGGGTTGTAGGCTTCCGAAAAGGTTTGCATGTGATGTGCGGGGTTCGTGGCGATCACCACCGCGTCCACCAGCACGCCGGGCACCTTGACGCTGCGCGGGTGCAAGGTGTTGCGCTCGGCCAGGCGTTCCACCTGGGCAATCACAATGCCGCCGCTGTTGCGTGCCGCCATGGCGATGGCCAGCGCTTCCAGCGTGAGGGCTTCGCGCTCCATGCTCAGGTTGCCGTCCGGGTCGGCGGTGGTGGCACGGATGATGCCCACATGGATCGGGAAGGCCTTGTAAAAAAGGTAATCCTTGCCATCAATAGCCATGCGCTGCACGATGTCTGTGGTGGTCGCCGCGTTGAGCTTGCCGCCACCATGCACCGGATCGACAAAGGTATCGAGTCCGACATGGGTGAGCGTGCCTGGCTTGCCCGCAGCAATGTCGCGAAACAGGTGCGTGATCACGCCCTGGGGCAAGTTGTAGGCCTCAATTCGGTTGTCGATCGCCAACTGTTGCAGCGTGGGCACGAGTCCCCAATGGCCGCCGATGACGCGGCGCACCAGGCCGTCATGGCCAAAGTGGTTCAGGCCCCGGCTCTGGCCGTCGCCCTGGCCGGCGGCATAAACCAGGGTGAGGTTTTGCGGTGCGCCCTGGCCTGTTTCTTCACGGGTTTGGACAAAACGGGCCTCCAGCGCCACCGCAATTTCTTCAGCGAAGCCGATGCCGACAAAACCGCCGGTGGCGACCGTGTCGCCGTCGTGAATCAGGCGCACGGCTTCGGCTGCGCTGACCACCTTGTTGCGGCGCGCGCTGGTGGCATGCAGGTCATTGAACTGGGTGTGCATGGGTCGTCTCCTCGAAGCACGATTTTTATTTGTGCCTCGCAGTCACCGCGGCACCTGCCCGTCAGTCTAAACCCGTTGGCTCATGCCCCCCGCTTTTTTTCAAAGCACTTTGGCCAGATAGCGCCCGGTGTGGCTGACCGGGTTGGCGGCCAAAGCTTCTGGCGTGCCGACACCCACCACGGTCCCACCTCCGCTGCCGCCTTCGGGGCCCATGTCGATCAGCCAGTCGGCCGTTTTGATCACGTCCAGGTTGTGCTCGATCACCACAATGGTGTTGCCTGCATCACGCAACTGGTGTAGCACCTTGAGCAGCAGGTCGATGTCGGCAAAGTGCAAACCCGTGGTGGGCTCGTCCAGGATGTAGAGCGTGCGCCCGGTGTCGCGCTTGCTCAGTTCGAGCGCCAGCTTGACGCGTTGGGCTTCGCCGCCGGACAAGGTGGTGGCGGCCTGCCCGAGTCGGATGTATGACAGGCCGACGTCGAGCAGGGTGTGCAGCTTGCGTTCGATGGTCGGCACCGCCTTGAAAAATTCATGCGCAACATCGACCGTGAGGTCCAGAATTTGCGCAATGTTCTTGCCCTTGTACAGCACTTCCAGGGTTTCACGGTTGTAGCGCTTACCCAAGCAGACATCACAGGGCACATAGACATCGGGCAAGAAATGCATCTCGACCTTGACCATGCCGTCGCCCTCGCAGGCTTCGCAACGGCCACCGGCCACATTGAAGCTGAAACGCCCGGGGCCGTAACCGCGTTCACGCGCCGTTGGAACCTCGGCCATGAGCTCGCGGATCGGGGTGAACAAGCCGGTGTAGGTGGCCGGATTGCTGCGCGGTGTGCGGCCAATCGGTGACTGATCGACGTTGATGACCTTGTCGAAGTACTCGATGCCTTCTATGGCCGCGTGTTCAGCCGCCTCGTCGTGGGCGCGGTAAATGGTGCGCGCCACCGCTTTGTACAGGGTGTCATTCACCAGCGTCGATTTGCCCGAGCCCGACACCCCGGTGACGCAGGTCAACAGGCCCACCGGGAAAGCGACATCGACATGCTTCAGGTTGTGGCCGCTGGCGCCAATGACCTTAAGTGCCTGCAACTCGCCCAGGGTGGCGTTGTGCTGCGCCTCGCGCTCGGCGCGTTTGAGTGCTGCCGGGCTGGGTGCAAAACGGCTGGTCTTGCCCTGATTGAACGGGATGGGGGCTTGCGTGGGCAGCCAGGCGGTGCGGTGCCTGGGCACGGCAATGCAGCGCGCGCCGCTGAGGTATTGGCCGGTGAGTGAGTCGGGCGTTGCCTTGATCTGGTCAAAGTTGCCCTGCGCCATCACGCGCCCGCCGTGCAGGCCGGCACCTGGGCCCATGTCGATGATGTGGTCGGCGGCGCGCATCATGTCTTCGTCGTGCTCGACCACCAGCACGCTGTTGCCAATGTCGCGCAGGTGTTTCAGGGTGTCGATCAGGCGGTCGTTGTCGCGCTGGTGCAGACCAATGCTGGGCTCATCCAGCACATACATGACACCGGTCAGGCCCGAGCCAATCTGGCTGGCCAGGCGGATGCGCTGCGCCTCGCCGCCACTCAGGGTCTCGGCGCTGCGGTCCAGGCTCAGGTAGGTCAGGCCGACATCGTTGAGAAATTTAAGTCGCAGGCTGATCTCACGCACCACCTTGGCGGCAATGTCGCCCTTGGCGCCGTGCATGGTGAGTGTCTTGAAGTAGGCAAAACATTCGGCCAGCGTGTAGTGGCTGAGCTCGAAGATGGCCCGCGCTTGTGCGCCTTCGCCAATCCTGACGTGGCGCGCCTCGCGTTTGAGGCGGCTGCCCGCGCAGTCCGGGCAGGGCTGGATGCTGCGCAAGCGTGCCAGGTCTTCGCGCACCACGTTGGAGTCGGTCTCGCGGTAGCGCCGCTGCATGTTGGGGATGATGCCCTCGAACGGGTGTTTTTTGCTCAGCTTTTTGCCGTTGGAGGTGCTTGGGTCCATGACGTAGCTGAACTTGATTTCTTCTTCGCCCGAGCCTTGCAGCACCGCCTGTTGTACGGCACCAGGCAGGGACTCGAATGGCAGCTCGATGTCAAACTTGTAATGCGCTGCCAGGCTCTCGAGCATGGCGAAGTAGTAGGCATTGCGCCGGTCCCAGCCCTTGATGGCACCGCTGGCCAGACTCAAGGACGGAAAGGCCACCACCCGCACCGGATCAAAAAACTCCTGCAGACCCAGGCCGTCACAGCTGGGGCAGGCGCCGACCGGCGAATTGAACGAGAACAAGCGCGGCTCCAGTTCGGCGATCGAGTAACTGCACACCGGGCAGGCAAACTTGGCATTGAACAGGTGCTCTGCCGCGCCGTCCATTTCCAGCGCAATGGCGCGCCCGTTGGCCACGCGCAAGGCCGCCTCGAAGCTCTCGGCCAGGCGCTGCTTCAGGTTGTCATGGTCGGTGCGGTCAGCGCCGGCCTCAAGCGCCGCGTGGCGCACCTTGACGCGGTCAATCACCACGTCAATGTCGTGTTTCTCGGTTTTTTTGAGCAGCGGCAACTGGTCAAATTCATAGGTCTGACCATTGACCCGAAAGCGCACATAGCCTTGCGCCTGCATGTCGGCAAAAACATCCAGGAACTCGCCCTTTTTTTCGCGTGCAAGGGGCGCCAAAATCATCAACCGGGTATCCACTGGCAGCGCCAGCACGGCATCCACCATCTGACTCACCGTTTGCGATTGCAGCGGCAAGTTGTGCTCCGGGCAGTAAGGCGTGCCGGCACGGGCAAACAGCAGGCGCAGGTAGTCGTGAATTTCGGTGACTGTGCCCACCGTCGAGCGCGGGTTGTGGCTGGTGGCCTTTTGTTCGATCGAAATGGCGGGTGACAGGCCTTCGATCACATCGACATCGGGTTTGTCCATGAGTTGCAAAAATTGCCGCGCATAGGTGGACAGGCTCTCCACATAGCGGCGCTGGCCCTCGGCATACAGGGTGTCAAAGGCCAGGCTGGACTTGCCCGAGCCCGACAGCCCGGTGATCACCACGAGCTGGTTGCGCGGAATGTCAAGGTCGATGTTTTTCAGGTTGTGGGTGCGGGCGCCACGGATGCTGATGCTCTGCGCCTGCAAGGCTGCGCCCAAGTATTTGCCCTCGGTCGCATGGGGCAGGGTGCCGACTTCAGAAGTGTTCAAGGTGGAGGGGCTCAAAAAAATACGGTAAAAATGCACCGGACAACCTGCCATGATAGCCAATGGTGGCTTTTAGCTGGTCCTGGAGGGTGCGATTCAAGGTGAGTGCGCTTCAGATGAATGGTTCTTTTCCCAAGCGCTCAGGTGTGCCTATCGGGTCGAGGCAGATAACACGGTGGTGGGTGAATCAGCCGGGCGATACGCTTTGCTGCGTGTCACCCGCCCGCTGCGCGGGCTCCTTCTTTACCTCCGCAAAGCGTATCGCCCGGCTGATTTTGCGACCGCTTGGGTATGCAGGTAGGGGGAATTCTGACTTCGACAGCGTCAGGCACGGTGATTGGGCTAGGCGACCGGGCTTTGGGGTGGAAGGCGCGCGCCGACGAGCGCTTGCATACAGTCGCTTCAATTTCGCGTGTGTTTTCACCCCAAAACCGCATGCGCATGGCCCAGTCGCCGGGCCGGGTTTAAGGCGCCGCACCGGGTTTGACGCGATGTTTTGATTTTTTCAGGGTGCCACTTCGTTTTGAATCTCCGCCGGTCCTGACGCGCTAGGCGATGCCCATAATCAGGGACAATCCAACGCTTGTAGCCCATCCGGGTTGAGATTGAGATGTCGGAGAAGCCTTTGTCAGATGTGAATGCACCACTGGTGTCTGTCAGCGCCAAAACCGCAACCGCCATGACGGCGCTGGAATTGCGCGCCAGTTTTTCCCTCGCCTCCATTTTTGCCCTGCGCATGTTGGGTCTGTTTCTGATTTTGCCGGTGTTTGCCATCGAGGCGGCGCGTTACCCGGGGGGCGACGACGCCGCCATGGTGGGCCTGACCATGGGTATTTACGGCTTGACCCAGGCCATGCTGCAGTTTCTCTATGGCCTGGCCTCTGACCGGATCGGTCGCAAACCCGTGATTGTGTTTGGCCTGCTGGTGTTTGCGGCCGGTAGCCTGCTGGCGGCGTGGGCGCCGTCGCTCACCTGGCTGGCCATTGGCCGGGCAGTGCAGGGTGCTGGCGCGGTTTCGGCGGCCGTCACAGCCTTGCTGGCTGACCAGACGCGCGATGTGGTGCGAACCAAGTCGATGGCCATGGTGGGGGCCAGCATTGGCCTGATGTTCGCCCTGTCGCTGGTGGCTGCGCCGGTACTGGCTGGCTGGATCGGGCTGGTGGGTATTTTTGTCCTGACCGGGGTGCTGGCCTTGCTGGGCGTGGCTGCGGTGATCTGGTGGGTGCCGTCCGAGCCTCTGCAGCACAAGGACCAGCCGCGCGGCCGGGTCGCCGATGTGTTGCACTCGGTGGCGTTGCTGCGGCTGAATTTGGGTGTTTTTGTGTTGCACGCGGTGCAGTTGGCCATGTGGCTTGCCCTGCCGGCCATGCTGGTGCAGGCCGGGTTGGCGCGACAGGACCATTGGCAGATCTATTTGCCTGCCGTTTT
>JAQSDS010000065.1 GCA_029946045.1 Rhodoferax sp. | reverse complement strand
GAACAGTGACAAATTCAAGGCCTTGCAAGCAGGGTTGACTCACGAGGCGCAATTCATTTGCCAGCCCTGCGACGGCCTGGCCGACGCTATCGAACGCCACGATACGGACCAAATCAGCGCGCTATGCACGCACTACACGCAGGCCATGGGCCGCTTTGGCACAGCGCAGGGCGAAGTGGACACGCTGGTCCTGGGCTGCACCCATTACCCCTTTGCCAGCCAGGCCTTGCAGGCTTTGCTCGGCCCGAGCGTGCATCTGGTGGACAACGGCCAGCCAGTAGCCCGCCATACCCGACGCATGGTGCCCCAGCTCGCAGCCGATGCCGTACCGGGCCAATGCCAGCTTTTCAGCACTGGCGACCCCGAGCTGCTGCAAAGTGCCGCCAAACGCTGGCTGGATCTGGATGTGCCGGCGCAGAGCTTGCGTTGCTGATTGTGCGAGCGGCGCCCTGTGGGAGCGGCGCCCTCGCCGCGATTGCCTTCAACAGCCATCGACCCGAGGGCGGGCCTCCTACAAAATGACAGATCGAGGCCGCCAGACAAGGGATAATCGCGGCCCATGAATCCATTGCTTTCCCTTTTGCAGCCCTACCCTTTTGAGCGGCTGCGCCAGCTTTTTTCAGGCCTGACGCCCAATCCAGCCTATGCGCCCATCAGTCTCGGCCTGGGCGAGCCCAAACACGCCACGCCCGCATTCATTCAGCAGGCCATGGTGGATGCCATCCAGCGCACGCCCAGCGGGCTGGCCAGCTACCCGGCCACGGCAGGCGATCCTGCGCTGCGCGCCGCTTTTGCCCAGTGGCTGCACACCCGTTACGGCCTGAACGTCAACCCGCTCACCCAAATGCTGCCGGTCGCCGGCTCGCGCGAGGCGCTGTTTTCGCTTACCCAAACCGTCATCAACCCGGGCGTGGCCAGCGTCTCGGGACAAAAACCGCTGGTGGTGTGCCCCAACCCGTTCTACCAAATCTATGAAGGTGCCGCGCTGCTGGCCGGTGCCGAACCCTATTACGTGGCCAGCGACCCGGCGCGCAACTTCGCGCCTGACTGGGACAGCGTGCCGGAATCGGTGTGGGCGCGCACCCAGCAACTCTTTGTGTGCTCGCCCGGCAACCCAACCGGCGCGGTGATGCCGCTCATTGAATGGCAAAAGCTGTTTGACTTGAGCGACCGCTTTGGTTTTGTCATTGCCTCGGACGAGTGTTACAGCGAGATCTATTTCCGCGACGAACCGCCCCTGGGCGGCATGGAAGCGGCAGTCAAATTAGGTCGCACCGACTTCAAGAACCTGATTTCTTTGACCAGCCTGTCCAAACGCAGCAACCTGCCCGGCATGCGCAGCGGTTTTGTCGCGGGCGACGCGGCCATCATGGCGCAATTTCTGCTGTACCGTACCTACCACGGTTGCGCCATGAGCCCGGTGGTGCAGGCCGCCAGCCTGGCTGCCTGGCGCGATGAAGCCCATGTTGTTGAAAACAGGGCACTTTACAAGACCAAGTTTGCCCAGGTGACCCCGGTGCTGGCCGAAGTGCTCGACGTGGCTCTACCCGACGCCGGCTTTTACCTGTGGGCCAAGGTGCCGGGCGACGACACCACGTTCGCCCGCGAATTGTTCGCTCTTTACAATGTGACGGTGTTACCCGGTTCATTTTTGGCGCGCGAGGCGCAAGGCCACAACCCGGGTGCCGGGCGCATTCGCATGGCGCTGGTGGCCGATACCGCCGAGTGCCTGGAAGCGGCACAACGCATTGCCCAGTTTGTCCGCACCCACCATTCCTAATCCCTGTTTCATCCATTACATCTTCTGCCATGACCCAACAATTGCAAAACATCCTCAACGCCGCCTGGGAAGACCGCGCCAACATTTCTACCGCCTCGGCCCCGAAAGAACTGACCGATGCGGTCGAACACGTGATTCAAGGGCTCAATACCGGCGCGCTGCGCGTCGCCACGCGCGATGGCGTGGGCCAGTGGACCACCCATCAGTGGATCAAAAAAGCCGTGTTGCTGAGCTTTCGGCTCAACGACAACGTCCTCATGAAAGCCGGCGACCTGGCTTTTTATGACAAGGTGCCGACCAAGTTTTCCCACATGGACGCCGCCGGCCTGCAGGCCACCGGGGTGCGCATCGTGCCGCCTGCCGTGGCGCGCCGCGGCAGCTACCTGGCCCGGGGCGTGATCCTGATGCCTTCGTTTGTCAACATCGGCGCCTACGTCGATGAAGGCAGCATGGTCGACACCTGGGCTGCCGTGGGCTCGTGTGCGCAGATTGGCAAGAACGTGCACCTGAGCGGCGGCGTCGGCATTGGTGGCGTGCTGGAACCCATGCAGGCCAACCCCACCATCATCGAGGACAACTGCTTTATTGGTGCCCGCTCCGAGATTGTTGAAGGCGTCATCGTCGAGGAAAATTCGGTGATTTCCATGGGCGTCTACATCGGCCAGAGCACGCCCATTTACGACCGTGCTTCTGACACCGTGAGCTACGGCCGCATTCCGGCGGGTTCGGTTGTTATCAGCGGCAACCTGCCCAAGGAAGGCGGCACATACAGCCTGTATGCCGCCATCATCGTCAAGCACGTGGACGCGCAAACCCGTGCCAAGACCAGCTTGAACGACCTGCTGCGCGACTAAACCAAAAGGGGCATCCTCATGGCCATGATCAGCAACGAAAGCGCCGCGTCCACGGGCACCATGGCGCGTATTTTGCGTTTGATGCCTGAAAAGCATGCGTCTGACATTTACCTGTCAGCCAACGCGCCGGCCACGATCCGCATCAACGGCGAATGCATTCCGATCAACAGCCAGATCCTGCCACCCGATGCCCCGCTGGCCCTGCTGGCCGAGGTCTTGCCGCCCGAGCGCATCGACGAGCTGAAAAAGACACTTGAGCTCAACATGGCGCTGTCGCTGCCCGGTGTTGGCCGTTTTCGGATCAGCGCGATGGTCCAGCGCAGTACTGTGGCCGTAGTGATCCGACTCATCAACAACGAGATCCCGCCACTGGTCAATCTGGGCCTGCCGCCTTCGCTGGCCGACCTGATGCTGCAAAAACGAGGCTTGATTTTGATGGTGGGCGCCACTGGCGCGGGCAAAAGCACCACGCTGGCTGCCATGATCGACCACCGCAATGTCAACATGTCGGGGCACATCCTCACCATTGAAGACCCGGTGGAGTTTTTGTTCAAGAACAAGCGCTCCATCATCAACCAGCGTGAGGTCGGCCCCGACACCCGCAGCGCCGAAATCGCCCTTAAAAACGCCCTGCGCCAGGCCCCCGATGTGATCCTGATCGGCGAGGTGCGCGACCGTGACACCATGACCGCCGCCATTGCCTATGCCCAGACCGGGCACTTGTGCCTGGCCACCATGCATGCCAACAACAGTTACCAGGCGCTCAATCGCATCCTGAGCTTCTACCCGGCCGAGGTGCGCATGACCATGCTGGGCGACCTGTCAGCGGCCCTGAAAGCCATCATTTCGCAGCGCCTGCTGCCCAACATTGCCGGCACCCGCACCGCCACCGTCGAGATCATGCAAAACACCAAACTGGTGTCCGAGCTGATCGAAAAAGGCGATTTTTCCGGCATCCAGGAAGCCATGAGCAAGTCCATGGCCGAGGGCAGTCAGACCTTCGAAGAGGACATTGCCCGCTTGATCACCACCGGCGTGGTCGACCGCAAAGATGGCCTGGCTTTCGCCGATTCGCCCACCAACCTGATGTGGCGTCTGCAAAACGACTTCACTTCGCGCACCAAGGCCCAGGCGCCTGTCGACGACCAAGACGACGAGCCCACCTTTACCGAAATCACGCTCGACCTCAACCACTGAACCCTACATGAATTCCACCCTAGCCCTGGCCTGTGACCTGATCGCTTGCCCCTCCGAGACCCCAAGCGACGCCCACTGCCAGCAGCTCATGGGTGCGCGCCTGCAAGCTGTGGGTTTCCAGCTGGAAACCCTGGTCAGCGGCCCAGCAGATTTTCAAGTGACCAACCTGTGGGCCAAACGGCCTGCCAGCGTGGTACCGGGTCAGTCACAGACCAGCAAACTGCTGGTATTCGCCGGCCACACTGACGTGGTGCCCACGGGTCCGCTCAAGCTGTGGGACAGCGACCCCTTCAAACCAACGCAACGCGATGGCAAGCTGTTTGGCCGTGGCGCGGCCGACATGAAAACATCGCTGGCCGCTTTTGTGGTGGCCACCGAGGAGTTTGTCGCAACCCACCCTGCGTCGCCACTGGCCATTGGCTTCCTGCTGACCAGTGACGAAGAAGGCCCGGCGCTGGACGGAACCGTCAAGGTCTGCGAGATGCTGCAAGCCCGCGGCGAAGTGCTGGACTACTGCATTGTGGGCGAGCCGACCTCGGTCACCCGCACCGGCGACATGATCAAGAACGGCCGTCGTGGTTCGCTGGGCGGCAAGCTCACCGTCAAGGGCACACAGGGCCACATCGCCTATCCGCAGCTGGCCAACAACCCCATTCATTTGCTGGCACCGGCGCTGGCCGAGTTGATCGGCATGGACTGGGACCGTGGCAACGCCTTTTTCCCGCCCACCAGCTGGCAAGTCAGCAACATCCATGGCGGCACCGGCGCCAGCAATGTGATTCCGGGCACCGTGGTGGTCGACTTCAACTTCCGGTTTTCAACGGAATCCACACCCGAAACCCTGCAAAGCCGCCTGCAAGCGGTGCTGGAACGCCATGACCTGGCCTACGACCTGGCCTGGACCCTGAGCGGCATGCCCTTTTTGACCCCACCGGGCACGCTGGTGGACGCCGTGGTGGCCGCCATTGGTGCCGAAACCGGGCTCACCCCCGAACTCTCTACCAGTGGTGGCACCAGCGATGGCCGTTTCATTGCCAAGATCTGCCCGCAGGTGATCGAGTTCGGCCCACCCAACGGCACGATCCATAAGATCAACGAGCACATTGCCCTGGCCGACATCGAGCCGCTGAAAAACATCTACCGCAGGACGCTGGAAAACCTGCATGCGCAGTTGCTGGCATGAAGTCAACATCTCTGCACGGCGCGCCCATCACCCTGCTTGACTGCGTCACCCAGGCCGCGCACCAGCTGACCAAGGCCGGTGTCGTGTTTGGCCACGGCACGCAGAATGCTTTTGACGAAGCCGCCTGGCTGGTGTTGTGGCAACTCGAACTGCCGCTGGATACGCCGCTTGAGCCCTCGCAGGACGCCGATGAAGCAGCCCATGTGCGGTTGGTGACGCCGATTGAGCAGGCCAAAGTCGACGCCTTGGTGGCCACCCGCATCGCCACCCGTAAACCTGCTGCCTACCTGACCCATGAGGCCTGGCTGCAGGGTGTGTCGTTTTACGTGGACGAGCGCGCCATCGTGCCGCGCTCCCTGATTGCCGAGGTGCTGGTCGAGGGCAGTCTGGATTACTGGCTCAATGAGGCCACCCACCGGGTGCTGGATCTGTGCACCGGCAACGGCAGCCTGGCCGTGCTGGCCGCGTTGGCCTACCCGGATGTCATGGTGCAAGCCTCGGACATCAGCGCCGGGGCGCTCGAAGTGGCCCACATCAACGTGGAACGCCACGGCCTGCACCAGCGCATCAGCCTGCACCAGGGCGACGGCCTGCCAGACCACGGCGGCCCTTACGACCTGATTTTGTGCAACCCGCCTTATGTCAATGCCGATAGCATGGCCAAGCTGCCGCCTGAATTCAGAGCCGAACCCGCATTGGCGCTCGACGGCAACATCGCCGGTGGCGTCGATGGCATGGACTTTGTGCGCCGGCTGTTGCGTGAGCTGCCTGCCCGCATGACTGAAAACGCCATTCTGGTGCTGGAAATCGGTAACGAGCGCGCCCATTTTGAAGCCGCTTTCCCCAGCCTTGAAGTGATCTGGCTTGCCACCAGCGCCGGCGAAGACCAAGTGCTGCTGGTGTCCCGGGAAGCGCTTTTGGCGCTGCCATGAAGACCATGGGCATCTGCATGGGGCCAATCGCGGCGAGGGCGCCGCTCCCACAAGGCGCCGCTCCCACAAGGCACCGCTTCCACAGGATGCCAGATGCCTTGCCCTTGCGGGAGGCCCGCCCTCGGACCGAAGGTCTCCAAATATTCATCTAAAACATTAAAAAATTAAAGCAACCCCTTGATTACATTAAAAAACGTTACTCTTCGCCGCGGTGCCAAAGTGCTGCTTGACGGCGCCACCGTCACCCTCAACCCTGGCGAAAAGGTCGGCCTGGTCGGGCGCAATGGTGCTGGCAAGTCGTCGCTGTTTGCGCTCTTCAACGGCAACCTGCACGAAGATGGCGGCGAATACTACATCCCGACCCAGTGGCGCATGGGCCAGGTCGCACAGGACATGCCCGAGACCGAGCAGTCGGCCACCGACTTTGTGGTCGAAGGTGACACCACCCTGCTGGCGGCACAGCAGGAAGTCACGGCTTCCGAGGCCACCGACGACTACGACCGCATGGCCCACGCCTACATGGCGCTGCAAGATGCCGGTGCCCACGACGCCCCGGCGCGTGCCCAGGCACTCATTCAGGGCCTGGGTTTCAAAACCACCGAACTGGACAACCCGGTGAACAGCTTTTCGGGCGGCTGGCGCATGCGCCTGCAACTGGCGCGCGCGCTGATGTGCCCGAGCGACCTGCTGTTGCTGGACGAACCCACCAACCACCTGGACCTGGACGCGCTGGTCTGGCTCGAGGCCTGGCTCAAGCGCTACGAAGGCACCATGATCGTGATCAGCCACGACCGCGAGTTTCTGGACGCCGTGACCAACGTCACGCTGCACATCGACGCTGGCAAGCTGGTGCGCTACGGCGGCAACTACAGCAAGTTCGAAGACATGCGCGCCGAGCAAATGGAGTTGCAGCAAAACGCTTTCTCCAAGCAACAGGACAAGATTGCCCACTTGCA
>JAQSDS010000064.1 GCA_029946045.1 Rhodoferax sp. | reverse complement strand
GAAATGGGTGGCATCATTTTTCCGCCGGTACCGGGCTTTTACCAGCGGCCGCAAACCATCGACGAGATGGTGGGACACACGGTGAGTCGGGTGCTCGACTTGCTGGACCTGCCTCAGCCAGATGCTTGGCGCTGGGGTGGGCTGTAAGTCCCTCCATGATCCGAATCACCGAAACCCCTTTATGAAACCCGCAAGGCAGGCAGTCCGGGTGGCTTCTTCATACTGGGGTAGCAGAAAGCATCAGCCGCCCGGACTGCCTGCCTTTGTGGGAGGCCCGCCCTCGGGCCGAAGGCTGTTGGGGGGTATTCGCGGCGAGGGCGCCGCTCCCACAGGGCGCCGCTCCCACAAGGCGCCGCTCCCACAGGGCGCCGCTCCCACAGGGCGCCGCTCCCACAGGGCGCAACACCCACAGGGCGCAACAGCCATGAACCACTTCTTCTGGTCTGGGCGGCTTCTTCATAATGGGGTAGCAGAAATCATCAGCCGCCCAGACTACCTGCCTTTGTGGGAGGCCCGCCCTCGGGCCGAAGGCTGTTGGGGGGTATTCGCGGCGAGGGCGCCGCTCCCACAAGGCGCCGCTCCCACAGGGCGCAACACCCATGAACCACTTCTTCTGGTCTGGGTGGCTTCTTCATACTGGGTACCAGAAATCATCAGCCGCCCAGACTGCCTGCCTTTGTGGGAGGCCCGCCCTCGGGCCGAAGGCTGTTGGGGGGGCATTCGCGGCGAGGGCGCCGCTCCCACAGGGCGCCGCTCCCACAGGGCGCAACAGCCATGAACCACTTCTTCTGGTCTGGGTGGCTTCTTCATACTGGGGTAGCAGAAATCATCAGCCGCCCAGACTGCCTGCCTTTGTGGGAGGCCCGCCCTCGGGCCGAAGGCTGTTGGGGGGGCATTCGCGGCGAGGGCGCCGCTCCCACAGGCCGCCGCTCCCACAGGGCGCCGCTCCCACAGGGCGCAACACCCATGAACCACTTCTTCTGACAAATTCAAAACACCATGGCCTACCGCGATCTCAGAGACTTCATCAGCCAACTCGAACACATGGGCGAGCTCAAGCGCGTCCAGGCGGACGTGTCGCCGCACCTGGAAATGACCGCCCTGTGCGACCGCACGCTGCGCGCCGGTGGCCCGGCGCTGTTGTTCGAACGCCCCACTGGCCACAGCATCCCGGTACTGGGCAACCTGTTTGGCACCACGCGCCGCGTGGCTCTGGGCATGGGCGTCAACGATGTGTCGGAGCTGCGCCAGTTTGGCCATGTGCTGGCCACACTCAAGGAACCCGAAGCGCCCAAAGGCTTCAAGGAACTCATGGGCATGGGCAGCCTGGTCAAGACGCTCTGGAGCATGGCACCCAAAGAGCTGCGCAGCGCACCGTGTCAAGAAATTGTGTGGGAAGGCGCAGACGTGGATTTGTCCCGGCTGCCCATCCAGCACTGCTGGCCGGGCGACGTGGCGCCGCTCATCACCTGGGGCCTGGTGATTACCCAAGGGCCGCATAAGGCGCGGCAAAACCTGGGCATCTACCGGCAACAGGTGCTGGCGCGCAACAAAGTCATCATGCGCTGGTTGCCGCACCGCGGCGGCGCGCTCGATTTCCGCGACCACAGCCAACACAACCCGGGCCAGCCCTACCCGGTGTGCGTTGCCCTGGGCGCCGACCCGGCCACCATTTTGGGCGCCGTGACACCGGTGCCCGACAGCTTGAGTGAATACCAATTTGCCGGGTTGTTGCGCGGCAGCCGCACCGAGCTGGTCAAGGCGCTGGGCAGCGAGCTGCGCGTGCCGGCCTTTGCCGAAATCGTGCTGGAAGGCCACATCAACCCGGACGCCACGCACAAAAGCGGTTTCGAGCATGCCCTGGAAGGCCCGTTTGGCGACCACACCGGTTACTACAACGAACAAGCCGAGTTTCCGGTCTTCACCATCGACCGCATCACGCAGCGCGTGGATCCCATCTACCACTCGACCTACACCGGCAAGCCACCCGACGAGCCGGCCATGCTGGCGCTGGCGCTGAACGAGCTGTTTGTGCCGCTGCTGCAGCGCCAGTACCCCGAGATCACCGACTTTTACCTGCCACCCGAGGGCTGCAGTTACCGCATGGCGGTGGTCAGCATCAAAAAAGCTTACCCCGGCCACGCCCGCCGCGTGATGTTTGGCATCTGGAGTTTTTTGCGCCAGTTCATGTACACCAAGTTCATTGTGGTGGTCGACGACGACATCAACCCGCGCGACTGGAAAGACGTGATCTGGGCCATCACCACCCGCGTCGACCCCACGCGTGACACCTTGCTGGCCGACAACACGCCGATTGACTACCTCGACTTTGCCTCACCGGTGAGCGGTCTGGGCAGCAAGATGGGGATCGACGCCACCCACAAATGGCCCGACGAGACCAGCCGCGAATGGGGCCGCCCCTTGGCCATGAGCCCGGAGGTCACCACCAAAATAGACGCGCTTTGGCAGACGCTGGGGCTGTAGTCTGACGCCCGACTCAAGCTGTCACAGCCAGCGCACCGAACCGCGATAGGCGTGCCAGGTGGCGTGCCCCAACAGCGGCCCGACCAGCACCAGACCCGACGCAAAAGGCAGCAACATGGCCAGGGTCACCAAGCTCACAATCAGCGCGCCCCACAGCAACATGACACCGGGCTGCGTCACCACCACCTCGATGCTGCCAATGGCCGCCGTGATAGCGTCGGTGTCACGGTCCAGAATCATCGGGATCGAGACCGCAGTGATGGCAAACACCAAGGCGGCAAAAGCGCCCCCGACCAGGGTGTAGGCCAGCACAAAATCCAGGTTTTCCGGATTGAACACGGACTGCACCACACCCACAGATGTCGGCATGCCGGTGTTGAAAAACACCGCAATGACCACCAGCGAGGCCCGGCCCCACAGCAACTCCAGCACGATCAACACGCCCACCAGCAGTCCCATGCTGCGCAAGTGGGATTTCCAGCAGGTCATGGAGCTGGCAAAACCGGCCGCCAGGCCCAGTTCCCGGCGGCGGCTGACCTCATACAGGCCCATCGCCAGGAACGGACCCACCAACAGGCAGCCCGAAGCAATCGTCATGGTGTATTCGGGGTTTGAACGGAACACGGCGCCCAGCACCAGCGCCATGCACCAGAATGCCAGGCCGTAAAACAGGCTGATGGCCGGATGCGCTGCCATGTCACGCCAGCCCAACATCAACCAGCGTGGTGGCGCAGACCATGCCATGGCAATGACTTCCTTGGGCGGCACCTCGGAGGGCGGTGGCACATACAAGGGTGGCGGTACTTCGGGGGGGCGATGACTCATATCACAAGCTTAACGTGTCTGCGCCGGTCATACTATTCAGGAAAACACCAGTACAAACCGGTCGGCGGATGTACATTCATGGGTATCGTTTGCATCATTTATTTTTTCAAACTATAATTTTCACCAAAATTCATTAATAATTGATTGCAAAGTCTAGAGAAACACTTAGACAGGGACCCCTTTCATGACATCTATTAACATAGAAAAATCTTTCTGCACCACCCGCGAAGCCGCCAAATTACTGGGTGTGTCGGTGGGTACCGTGCAGCTTTGGGTTGAGAGCGGCCTGCTCCGGGCCTGGAAAACCGCGGGCGGTCACCGCCGCGTGATGCGCGACTCAGTGGACCAATTGCTGCGCAAGGAGCCCGAGCTCACCGTCACCCCGGCATCTGCCGCCTCCCTACCCAACCAGCCCCGTCCGCTAAGAGTGATGGTGGTGGAAGACGATGCCGACCTGCTGCGCTTGTACCAGGCCAAGCTCGCGCGCTGGCCCATGCCTACCAAGGTCGCCGGCATGTACAGCGCTATTACGGCCTTGCTGGCCATTGGCCGGGGCGGCCCGGACCTGCTGATCACCGACCTCAACATGCCGGAAATGGATGGTTTCAGCATGCTGCGCATCCTGCACCAGGCGCCCGAACTGGCGCACACCACCATCGTCGCCGTAACGGGTCTCGACGAGGCCGCCATCGCAGCCAAGGGCGGCCTGCCAACCGGGATTCTGGTGCTGGCCAAACCCATTCCGTTTGACCGACTGCAAGAGATTGCAGTTGGCATCGTCAACCAGAGCCGTGTTTTAATTCATGCCCATACCGATGCATAGATTGCCCTTATGAACACCATCCTTATTGTTGACGACCACTCTGATATTCGCCGCCTGCTCAGCATCACCCTGGGCAAGGAGTTCAAAATTATTGAAGCCGAGGACGGTGCCAGCGCGCTTGCTGCGGTGCGCCACCATCACCCCAAAGTGGTGCTGCTCGATGTCATGATGCCAGGTAAAATAGACGGCCTGCACGTGCTCGAAGCCATCAAGGCCGACCCCGACACCCGCGACACCCTGGTGGCCATGATCACAGCGCGCGGCCAGGTTGTCGACCATGACGATGCGCGGGCCCGCGGTGCCGATGCCTATTTCATCAAACCCTTCAGCCCGCTACAGGTATTGACCTGGGTGCGAGGCCACTTCAAGTAAGCCAGCGCCCCAACTGCTCTCGCCCCTTTCCAGGAAAGCCCGCCATGCCTGCCAGCACCTCTCATTACCGCCGTATCGTGCTGCTGCTGTGGCTGGCCGCTGCCGTGCTGTTGGGCCTGACCTGGTGGCATGTTTTTTCTTTGGTAGACCAAAGTCGGTCCAAAGAACTTGCCAACGCCGAACGCGACCTGGCCAACCTGACCCGCGTCAGCCAGGAGCACGCCATCCGGACTTTTCGCAGTGCCGACCAAGTGATTCGCTTCATTCAGTCGCGCTACCTCGAACTGGGCAACAAGCTGGACCTGACGGCGCTCACCAACCAAGGCGTCATCGACACCGAGATTTTCCCGCAGGTCGGCATCATCGACGCCCAGGGCATGTATGCCCTGGGCAACCGACCCGTCACGGGCAAGCTCGACCTGTCGGACCGGGAACACTTCAAGGTCCATGTCAATTCGACCAGCGATGCGCTGTTTGTTTCCCAACCCGTGCTGGGGCGCGCTACCGGCCAGTGGTCGATTCAGCTGACCCGGCGCATCAATCGTGCGAATGGTGACTTTGCCGGCGTGGCGGTGGTGTCGGTTGACCCGGGCTATTTCACCCGTTTCTACAAAGAGCTCCGACTCGGCCAGCAAGGCCTGATGGCACTCTATGGCCTCGATGGTGTGGCCCGCGCCCGCAATGTGGGCAATCGCGAAGAGTTTGGCAGCCAGGCCAATAATTCCCCGGTCTTTGCGCGCATCGCCGCGGGTGAACAGGACGGCCATTACACCTCTCGCTCTGTCGTCGACAAGGTCGAACGCATGGTGCATTTTCGCAAGCTGCCCGGCTATGCCCTGGTGGTTGCAGCGGGTCTGGACACCCAGTCGGTGCTGGCCAACCACAACGTGGCAAAACAAGCCCTGTGGCTGCAGGCGGCCATTGTCAGTCTGCTGATCCTGGCGCTGGCCACAGCACTCACGCGTCACCTCCACCAAATCCGCACTGAAATGCACATGCGCCAACAGGGACAACACCAGGCCGAAGAGCGCAACGCCCAACTCAACGCCATTTTTGATTTGAGCCCTGACGGCTTTGTCTCGTTCGATAGCAAAAAACGTGTCAGTTACATCAGCCCGGCCTTCAAGCAGATGACCGGCATGGGCAAAGAGCAACTCGAAGGCGTCGATGAAAACGATTTTTCCATCTGGCTGGCATGGCGCTGCGCCGCCAGCACGCCTTTCCTGGGGGTGGCAGCACTGCGCGCCGACCTGGCTGAGGGCAAGCCCGACCCGCGCGTGCTGATTGAACTCAACCAGCGAGGCAAGCAGGTACTGCAACTGGGCCTGCGTACCAGCCAATCCAGCAGCGTGTCGCAAATCCTCTACCTGCGCGATGTCACGCATGAGGCTGAAGTTGACCAGATGAAAAGCGAGTTTCTGGCTACTGCTGCGCACGAATTACGCACCCCCATGGCCAGTATTTTTGGCTACGCCGAGGTGCTGCTCAACGAGGACTTCGACGCACCAACCCAGCACGAATTCCTGAGCACCATTTACGTGCAGTCCAAGCTGATGGCCAATATCCTTAACGAATTGCTCGACCTGGCACGCATTGAGGCGCGCCGCGACAAGGACTTCCGCTACACCCGGGTCGACTTGCAATTGCTGCTCACAGACCTGGCCCGCAACTACCCCGTGCCACCCGGGCGCAGCGGCCTGGAACTGACCCTGCCTGAGCAGCCCCTGTACCTGATGGCCGATGCTGACAAGCTTAGCCAGACGCTGCTCAACGTGATCTCCAACGCCTTCAAGTACTCGCCCCACGGGGGTCCGGTGCTCGTCAAAACCTGGGTCAAAAGTGCGAACGGACAGACACCAGGCGTCTGCATCGAGATCATCGACCATGGCATCGGCATGTCACCGGCCCAACGGGCGCGCGTGGGTGAACGCTTTTACCGTGCCGACGCCTCGGGCAAGATCCCCGGCACCGGCCTGGGCATGAGCATCGTCAAAGAAATCATTGCGCTGCACCGTGGCACGCTCGAAATTGACAGCGCCCTCGGCCTGGGCACCACGGTGCGCCTGTGCCTGCCCACCTACTCCACGCTGCAGGATCGCTTCGACCCGGATTCACAAAACCGGACCCATCTTGAGACCGAGGTCCAGGACACCCGTCCCGCCGCCCTGAACTGATGCCTGTGAGCACAAGCCTCCCACGGCATCAGCTGATGCACAACTTCATGGACTTTCTTGAGCGGCTTACGCTGGGTCGCAAGCTGCGTTACGGCATGGGTGCGCTGCTGGGCATTGTTTTGCTGCTGAGTACGCATGCCATTTACAGCACCCACAAGCAGGCGGGGCAGTTGCGCGACATGTACACGCAGACGCTGCTAGGCTTGTCTGTGACCAAGGAAGCCCATATCCATCTGATGGAAGTCGGGCGCGACCTGCGGCAAATGCTGTTGGCCCGCAATGCCAGCGAGCGCGCCGATGCCCGCCGCGCGCTGGATCATTCACGGCTTGAGTTGCAGCGCAACATGAACGACAGCAACA
>JAQSDS010000063.1 GCA_029946045.1 Rhodoferax sp. | reverse complement strand
GCATATTGGCCACCATCTGCGGCGGCGGCACGGTGATGACCTTGGCGTCCTTCATGGGATTGATGCCGTTGGCTGCCAACCAGTAATACAGCCACATGGCGTGCGTGCCGGTGGGGAAGGTCTGGGCAAAGGTGTATTCGCGCTTCTCCAGGGCCATCAGTTTGGCCAGACCGGCGCCATCGACCGCGCCCTTGTCGGCCAGCTTCTTGGACAGGGTGATGGCCTGGCCGTTGTGGTTCAGGTTCATCAGCACGGCCATGTCTTTTTGGGCACCCCCGACACCCAGGTGCACGCCGTAAATCAGGCCATACAGCACGTGGGCAAAGTCCAACTCGCCCGTTACCAGCTTGTCGCGCACGCCGGCCCAACTGGATTCCTTGGTCGGAACAATCTTGACGCCGTATTTCTTGTCCAGGCCCAGTTCTGCAGCCATGACCACGCTGGCGCAGTCGGTCAGCGGAATGAAGCCGATCTTGACCTCGGTTTTTTCAGGTGCATCGGAGCCGGCGGCATACACCATGGAGCGCAGGGCTGGGCTGATGCCAATCGCGCCAACGGCGGCAGTTTGCAATACGGCGCGGCGGCTCAGGCTGGGTTTCAGAAAATCAGTCATGGCAGTTCCCTTCAAGTGTGGGTGGACAAAACAAACAAAAAAAGGCGTCCTCACGCAGCTCAATGCGTGTGACACGCAGAGAACTTGTGGGGACGCCTTTGTCCGGATCAGACCCGGTTCACCCGCCGTTGGGTGGACCCGATCAAACGACCATTACTGGTCTTGCTTGTTTATAAGCAATATGGATGCCAGTTTGGTTGACCCTGGAATTTGTGAAGAATTGCGGCCTGTTGTGTTGCCAGCGCCTGTGGGCGCAGCGTCTTCGCCGGGAATGCCCCCCGGACTGTTTTCATTCCGAAACTGGAAACTCGTCTACCGGCTTGCACTGAATTTGTGCGGTGCACCAAATCAGCCCAGTAAATCCGCCACATCAAGCATGCGTTGCGCTACGTCCGCCAGCTTCAGGCCCTTGTCCATCGCGGTCTTGCGCATTTTCTTGAATGCTTCGTCTTCGCTCAGGTTCTGGCGCTGCATCAGCAGGCCCTTGGCTCGGTCGATCAGTTTGCGGTCTTTGAGTTCAGCGCTGAGCTCATCGCGCTCGCTCTGCGTGCTGGCCAGGGTTTGCAGCAGGGCCTGCTCATGCTCGAAACGGGCCAGCGCCACGTCCAGGATCGGCCGGATGCGTTCGGCGGACAGGCCCGCCACGATGTAGGCCGACACCCCGGCGGCCACGGCGTGTTTGACATCCAGGGTGTCGTCGTCGTTGGTGAACATGACGATCGGGCGACGCTCGTCGCGGGTGGCCATCACCACATGCTCGAGTGCGTCGCGGGCGTCACTTTCGGCATCAACAATGATCAGGTCGGGTTGCAACTGGTCAATTCGCTGGCTCAGAAAAACATCGGCAGGCAGGGTGGCGATCAGGTTGAAGCCGTTTTCCAGCAAGCCAATGCGCAGACTGCGCGAGCGATCTGCCTGGCGAATGGCTTGTTCGTCCTGCGGGTCCGCAATGTCCAGATCGGGGGCAACAACAACAATGCGAAGGCTGGAATTCATGCATCAAAAGACGCAAGATTCAAGCCAGCAAGCCCGGCATGTCTGCTCAAATAGGCGTCAGGACACCCATTTGGTGGTGTCATCGGCGACGAATTGGTTGACGTCGCCAAGCATCAACTCACGCAGCGCCTGGATGTCCATCAGGACATCAAACGGAAAACCGTGGCGGTCTCCACGCGCATCCTCGATGAGCGAGGCAAACCAGGCCCGGAGTTGGATGGGGTCGTCTTTGAGATTGAAAATGGTTTGGGCAATGCGCGGGTAGTGTTCCACCAGCGCCAGCGGATAGGTCAGGCCTTCCAGCGAGTGAAAGTAGCTTTCTGCAGCGGCATTCAATAGAAGGGTGTCGTCGGACATGGCAAGCTCCTCATGTTGATTCCATCATGGCCAGTGCACAGTGTAGTGGTTGTGCGCTGCCCTGTGAACGAGGCGATGGTGCCTTTAATGCGAGCCGTAGTCCGCCAGCTTTTGCACGTCCAGAATCCGGATGTCGCGCCGGTCAATGGTGATCAGCTGCTGTGCCTCAAGTTCATGCAGCACGCGCGAAAAATACTCGGGCGTCAGCGACAGCCGTGAGGCAATGGTGGCCTTGCTGGCGGGCAAGGACACGGTCAGGGTATTTTTTCCGTTGGCCGCGTCCATTTCGACGTCACGCAGCAGGTAGCCGATCAGGCGCTGCATGCCGCTGTGCAGTGCATAGGCTTCGACGTCCTGGACCAGGCCATGCAAGCGCCGGGAAACGCCTGCCAGCATGTGCAGGGCAAAGTGGGGGTCCTGCGCGATTTCGCCGACCACGCCGCGTTTACTGACGTTGATCAGCAGCGTGTTAACGAGCGCTTGCGCACTCAGAATGTAGGGCTTGTTCAGGAACACCAGCGCCTCCGCAAAACTTTGCCCGGGGCTGATGATTTCAATGACCTTTTCCTGGCCTGCCGGCGACACCACAAACAGCTTGACTTGTCCGCTGACCACGATGTGAAAGGCCTCGCAGGCTTCGCCGACTCTGAATACCATCTCGCCCTTGTCGTAGCTTTTGATGTGGCAGCTTTTGGCGATGCGCGCGAGCTCATCGGGCGACAGGCCACTGAACAGTGGCGAGCCCGCCAGGAAGCGTGGCATGTCAAAAAAATGGGCATCCAGCGTCATGGCTAATCCAGTGAAATGGCGCTACCTGATGTGTCAAAGGCGATCATGTTGTCGAGTGCGCCAAGTTTGACGGACTCCACCATGCGCTCCAGCGTTTTCTCAACATCGGTGCTGCTCGGTGGCGTGTTGTTGGTGCCTGACAGGGCAGCCACAAAAACCACATGCCATTGGCTTTGAAACTGACCGGATTCGAGCTTGAGCGCCGCAAAGCTCTGAATTTCGTCGGGTGCCTTGTCGGCGTACATGGACGGTACCAGCGCGCCGCCGTGACCGGCTTCATATTCTTGGCGTTGTTGCGGCGTGCAATCGTCTGGCAATTCGGCGCTGGTGAAAACCATCAGCAGGCGTTGCGGTTGTGCCTGCTGGCGTGCGGCCTGCAGAAGGTCGTCAAAATTGGCAATGGTCATGGTGTGGATTGGGTGTTGTAAGCGGAATCGATCTCGTTGAACACGGGTTCTGACAAATGCTCGACATAGGGGCCGTGGCCACTGTGGGAGGCCACAGATGCCGGAATAAATTTTCCACTATGAACATCGAAGACATGGATTTCGCCGTCTTCAATGACATAGTGCCAGCCATGCAGGGTCATCAGGCCGGCTTCCACCTGGGCACGCACCATGGGGTAGCCCATGAGCCGTTCCAGTTGCAGCACCACCGCCCGCTGCTCGGTGCGGCGCAAGGCTTCATCGGTGACCTGCACCGGCAAAACAGCCTCACGGCCCAATTCCAGCCAGGCAATCAGATTTTTGGCCTGTGGGTTCACCTCTTCGTACAGTGCCCGAATGCCACCGCAGTGGCTGTGGCCGCAGACCACAATGCGCGATACCTTCAAGTTGAGCACGGCAAACTCAATGGCGGCCGAGGTGCCGTGGAATCCGGCCGAACCGTCATAAGGCGGCACAAAGGCACCGACGTTGCGCACCAGAAAGAGTTCGCCCGGCCCCATGCCGGTGAGCATGTAGGGCACCAAGCGCGAGTCCGAGCAGCCAATGAAAAGAATGGTCGGATGCTGGCCCTCTGCAATCAGGGTCTGGAACTGCTCTTGCACACCGGGGAAGGTGTGGTCGTGAAAGCGCCGAATGCGCGCCAGCAATTCATCAGGCACTGCCGCAGGAGTCATCTGTGGACCACCTATTGCACCAGCGGTGTGTCGGCGGCTTCCAGGTCCACGCCATGGACAGTCGCTGAGCCAGCCAGCAGGCTCAGGTACTGACGCAGCGCCGTCACAAAGGTTTGCTGCTTCAGCGTCATGCGCACCGCACCGTGGACCGACTCAAAGGGCTGGGCCAGGCCGGCCTCGCGTCCCATGACTTCCACCACATGCAAGCCGAAGCGGCTGTGCACCAGGCGTGGCAACACGCCCACTTCAGCGTGGCCGAAGAGTTCTTTGGCAAACTCTGGGGCGCAGTCGAATGAGGTCAACCAGCCCAACTGGCCACCCTCGGCGCCACTGGGGCAATTGGACAGCGTTTTTGCAGCCTTGGAAAATGCGTCGTCGGTGTTGTTGCTGTCAAAGCAGCGCACATTGAGCAGCGTGCCTTCGGCTTGTTTGCGCAGAGCGTTGAGGTCAACCCCGGGCGTGACCGCAAACAAAATGTGGCGCACATGGACGCGCTCACCAGTGGTGTAGTGGCTTGCCTGGTTGGCCGCGTGGTGGCGCCGGCAGGCTTCCTCTGAGGGCTCGGGAACCAGCAGTTCCTGATCCAGCAGGGTTTCGATGGCGATGGAGGCCGCCTCGCTGGCAACACCGTCGGTGCTGGGGGCGTCATTGGCGTCCAGCAGGCCGTTTTGAATGGCTGTTTGACGCAACAATTCGGCGTAAGCGCGTTGGCGCAACTCGTCTGCCGTCAAGACATCGGCTGCGTTATGCAGCGCAACGCCATTGATGCTTGCCACGGTGGCTTCGGTCGGGTGAGTGGTTTGCATGCTTGTCACCTCAAACGCCAGCGCCGGGGCGACGGGGTTGATTTTGTCCGGCAGGCACATTCAGGCGCCGGGCCCGCACCACTTGGTAGGGGCGCATCAGGTAGCTCACCGAGGCAAAGCCACTCCAGACGTGCACCAGGCGGGTGAACGGAAAGATGAAAAAGATGCTCATGCCAAGGAACATGTGCGCCTTGAAGATAAAGCCCGCATCAGCCAGCAGATCAACCGCGCCGGGCTGGAAGGTGACGATGGCCTGTGCCCAGCCCGCCAGTTTCATCATCATGCTGCCGTCCAGGTGTTGACCCGACAGCGGCACGGTGGCCAGACCCAGCGCCAGTTGCAGCCACAGCAGGACCAGCAGCACGATGTCGCTGGTTTTGGAGTTGATGCGGATGCGTGGCTCGGTCAGGCGGCGGTGCAACAGAATGGTGACACCGATAAAGCCCAGCAAGCCGGCCAAGCCGCCGCTGATCATGGCCATGAGCTGTTTGTCGCCAGCACTGATGAAGTGCTCATAGAGAAAGTGCGGCGTCAGCATGCCAAAGGTGTGGCCAAAGAACAGGAACAGCACGCCAATGTGGAACAAGTTGCTGCCCCAGCGCAGTTGCCCCATTTTCAGCATTTGCGACGAGTCGCTTTTCCAGGTGTACTGGTCGCGGTCGAAGCGGATCAGGCTGCCGAGCAGGAAGACGGCGAGGGCGATGTAGGGGTAGATTCCAAACAGGAGGTAGTCAAGGGTGTTCATAGTGGGACTCCAGCAGTTGCGGTCGCGCTTTGACGGGTTTTAGCCGCATCGGTTTTTACAAAATGAATGGGTTGGGGTTGATCCGGTTTGGTCTGCCCCTTGACAGAGCAACCGTCAAAGACCACCGGTTCCTCCCAAGCGGTGTCGAGCGGCTCATCAGCCACGATCTTCACAGGATGTGCTTCTTCGCCGCTGAGCTCCAGCAGTGCCCCCAGCACACTGGCGTAGGGACTTTTGCGCTGCTGCAGGGCGTTGAAAATGGCATTAAAAATGTGTGCCATCTCGCTCAAAAAGGCGCGCGCCTCCTTGGGGGGTTGGGTCGACACAAATTCAAGCACCACCGGCAGGTAGTCCGGCATTTCATCGGGGCCGAGGAACAAGCCGGCTTTTTCGTAGGTTTGCGTCAGGTCGATCATGGCTGGGCCACGTTCGCGCGAGTCGCCGTGCACGTGCTCGAACAAATGCAGGGAAGTGGCGCGGCCACGGTCAAAGACTTCGACGTACTCGGCCTCGTTGTCGAGCGCGTTGCCGCCAGCCAGCCCGCTGATGAGCGCATTGAGCTCCACCAGGCGCGCTCCGGTGATGGCTTTCTCTGAGCTCAGGACTTGGCGCATGTCGTCCAGATCAGCGCGCAGCTGCGCATCCGGGTAGGACAGCAGGCGCGCCAGAACGCGCAGGCTCAGGGACGCAGGAGTTGGATTGGAAAAGAGCGACATGATCAGACCTCCGCCTGGATAGGAATGGTGCGGCGCTTGCCGCCACCAAACAGGCTGGTTTCGCTGGCGCCATCCGAGCAGCCGTTGCCAAACGAGAAGCCGCAGCCACCGCGCACGTCAAAGGTGCTCTCGGCGTATTCGCGATGCGTGCTGGGGATGACAAAACGGTCTTCGTAGTTCGCAATGGCCATCACCTGGTACATCTCCTCGACTTCCAGCGTGCTCATCTGCACCTGCTCCAGCGCCGCCATATTGGGTTTACCGTCGACATGTTTGCCACGCTGGTAAGCGCGCATGGCGAGCATGCGCTCCAGCGCCCGCTCGACCGGGAAGGTATCGCCCGCAGTGAGCAGGTTGGCCAAGTACTTGACCGGAATGCGCAGCTGCTTGACATCGGGGATTTCACCGTTGATGCCGATGTTGCCGGCGTTGGCTGCGGCGCTGATAGGGGAGAGCGGTGGCACGTACCAGACCATGGGCAGCGTACGGTATTCGGGATGCAAGGGCAGGGCGACTTTCCATTCCACCGCCATCTTGTAGACCGGGCTGTTGCGGGCGGCTTCCATCCACTTATCGGGGATGCCGTCGATGCGGGCCTGCTCGATCACTTGCGGGTCGTTCGGGTCAAGGAAGATGTCAAGCTGGGCCTGGTACAGGTCGCGGTCATGTTCCACGCTCGCCGCCTCCTGG
The DNA here is from genome assembly GCA_029946045.1 of Rhodoferax sp. Lineage (GTDB taxonomy): Bacteria > Pseudomonadota > Gammaproteobacteria > Burkholderiales > Burkholderiaceae_C > Rhodoferax. Next base: position 221 of record JAQSDS010000063.1, on the reverse strand, counting down.
ATGCGGTCGGCGTCGTACAGCAGCACGCCCAGGTAACGAATGCGCCCGACACAGGTTTCGGAACACACCGTGGGCTGGCCGGCTTCAATGCGCGGGTAACAGAAGATGCACTTTTCGGCCTTGCCCGATTTCCAGTTGTAGTAAATCTTTTTGTAGGGGCAGCCACTGATGCACATGCGCCAGCCGCGGCATTTGTCCTGGTCGATCAGCACGATGCCGTC
>JAQSDS010000062.1 GCA_029946045.1 Rhodoferax sp. | reverse complement strand
ATGGCGCGCTCACGCTCTGGTGCCGAGAGCAATTTGAGCCAGGGAATAACCGCGAGCTCGGTCACCGTCAATGGGCGACGGCGCTGAAACAGAGTGACTTCAGGCTTCATGAGGGTGACGCTAGCTGTTGCATGGTGGGCTAAGGGTGCAGGGAAAACACCTACGTATAAATGCTCGAATTGTCGTCTAAACGACAACCTGACGTCAAATCGAGACCTATCATTCGGTCTAGCCAGCGCTGGGCGTTTGACCCAGGCTGCAATGATTCAGAGACAAGGTGTAGCGATGCAAACGACGTTTCCCCGATTACTGTTAGATCACGCTGCCCAGCGCCCCAACGATGCGGCCATGCGTGAAAAAGAATATGGCATCTGGCAGGCCATCAGCTGGGGTGACCTGGCTATGCTGGTGGAGCATCTGGCCTGTGGTTTGCACCAAGCCGGTCTGCGCCAGCATGATCACATGGTGGTCATTGGTGCCAACCGGCCCCGCCTCTACGCCACCATGCTGGCAGTGCAGTCACTGGGTGCGGTGCCGATCGCGCTGTACCAGGACGCGGCAGCGATGGAGTGTGTTTTTCCGCTCAATAACGCAGAGGTATGTTTTGCCTTTGCCGAAGACCAGGAGCAGGTCGACAAGCTGCTGGAGATTCGCGACCAGTGTCCGCAACTCAGCAACATCTACTATGACGACCCGCGCGGTTTGCGCAATTACGACGAACCCGGTCTGCAGTCGCTTGACGATTTGCTTGCCGAAGGCAAGGCCTTTGCCGCGCAAAATCCGGGTTTTTTCAAGGCTGCGGTTGACCGTGTCAAGCCCGACGATGTCGGCGCCATGTTTTTCACCTCCGGCACCACCGGCAACCCCAAAGGTGTGGTCCACACCCATGACACCTTGCTCAACCGGGCGCGTGCTGGCGCCGAATTTGACAAACTGACCCATGCCGAAGATGTGCTGGCCTATTTGCCGCCAGCCTGGATCGGGCAAAACATTTTCAGCTATGCCCAGTGGCTGAGCTGTGGTTACGTGGTGAATTGCCCGGAGTCGGCCGCCACGGTCACGATCGACCTGAAAGAAGTGGGCCCTACCTATTACTTTGCGCCGCCCCGGGTGTTTGAGGGCCTGTTGACCAGCGTGATGATTCGCATGGAAGACGCAGGCGCCCTCAAACGCAACATGTTCCACTATTTCATGGACGTGGCCAAGCGCGTTGGCCCGACCCTGATGGACGGTAAATCGGTCGGTCTGGTCGATCGGGCCTTGTACGCCATGGGTAACTTCACGGTCTATGGTCCCTTGCGCAACAGCCTGGGCTTTAGCCGGGTGCGCGTGGCCTACACCGCAGGAGAAGCCATTGGTCCGGACCTGTTCAGTTTTTACCGTTCGATTGGTGTCAACCTGAAGCAGCTTTATGGTTCCACCGAGACCGCCGTGTTTGTTTGCCTGCAGCCCGACCACGAGGCCCGCGCTGACACCGTGGGTGTGCCGTGCAAGGGCGTCGAGATCAAGGTCGCCGACAACGGCGAGATCCTGGTCAAGTCGCCCGGCTTGCTCAAAGGCTATTTCAAAAACCCCGAAGCCACGGCTGAAGTGCTGACGGCTGACGGCTGGTACCACACCAGCGACGCCGGGTTCCTCGATGCCCATGGCCACCTCAAGATCATCGACCGCGTGAAAGACGTGGGCCGCATCAAAGGCGGTGCCAACGACGGTGCCATGTTCGCCCCCAAGTACGTGGAAAACAAGCTCAAGTTCTTCTCGCACATCAAGGAAGTCGTGGCCTATGGCGATGGTCGCGAAAAAGTCTGCGTGATGATCAACATCGACTTCGACGCGGTGGGCAATTGGGCCGAGCGGCGCAACCTGCCTTACGCTGGGTACACCGACCTGGCGCAAAAACCCGAGGTCTACCAGCTCATCAAGGAGTGCATTGAAAAAGTGAACGCCGACCTCAGTGTCGACACCCTGCTGGCGGGCAGCCAGGTGAGCCGCTTTCTGGTGTTGCACAAAGAGCTTGACGCCGATGACGGCGAATTGACGCGGACCAACAAGGTGCGTCGCGGCTTCATTGCTGAAAAATACCATGTGTTGATCGACGCACTGTATGGCGGAATGACCTCGCAGTTCATAGAAACCCAGGTCAAGTTCGAAGACGGCCGCACCGGCAGCGTCAGCGCCACCCTGGCGATTGACGATACCAAGACCTTCACTCCCGTCAAGGCTGCAGCATGAGCAAACAAATTGGCGATGTCATTCTCGACGTCAAAAACATCTCTTTAAGTTTTGGCGGCGTCAAGGCGCTCACCGACATTTCTTTCGACGTGCGCGAGCATGAGGTACGCGCCATCATCGGCCCCAATGGCGCTGGCAAGAGCTCGATGCTGAACTGCGTCAACGGCGTGTATCGCCCCCAAAAAGGTGCCATCACCTTCAAGGGCCACACCTTCAGCCACATGGACAGTTACCAGGTGGCCAGCATGGGCATCGGGCGCACCTTCCAGAACCTGGCGCTGTTCAAGGGCATGAGCGTGATCGACAACATCATGACCGGGCGCAATCTCAAGATCAAAAGCAATCTGTTCATGCAGGCCCTGCGTATTGGTCCGGCCCAGCGCGAAGAAGAACTGCACCGCGAATTTGTCGAGCACATCATCGATTTCCTGGAAATCCAGGCGTTTCGCAAAACCCCGGTCGGTCAGTTGCCCTACGGTCTGCAAAAACGCGTTGACCTGGGTCGTGCCCTGGCCATGGAGCCGCAATTGCTGTTGCTAGACGAACCCATGGCTGGCATGAACGTCGAAGAAAAGCAGGACATGAGCCGCTTTGTGCTGGACGTGAACGAAGAATTCGGCACCACCATTGTCTTGATCGAACACGACATGGGTGTGGTGATGGACATTTCTGACCGGGTGGTGGTGCTGGACTACGGTAAAAAAATTGGCGACGGCACGCCAGATGAAGTACGCAACAACGAAGAAGTCATCAGCGCTTATCTTGGAACGGGGCATTGATACTGAGACCTTGCGGGACAGACCAAGATTTGCGTAGCAAATTTGCTCTGTCCTCAACTGATCGTCGGATGTTGGAAGTTGACTTTGCGGGACAGACCAAGATTTGCGTAGCGAATTTGCTCTGTCCTCAACTGATTGAAAAGGATTTGAAATGGCTTTCTTCTTAGAAACCTTACTCGGCGGCCTCATGGCCGGCATGCTGTATTCGTTGGTGGCACTGGGCTTTGTGCTGATTTACAAGGCATCGGGCGTGTTCAATTTTGCCCAGGGCGCCATGGTGCTGTTTGCCGCGCTGGCGATGGCGCGGTTTTCTGAATGGATCGGGGTCTGGCTCGGTGGCGATCAAATGTTGCTGGCCAACCTGATCGCCTTTGTGCTGGCGGGCATGGCCATGTTTGTCGTGGCCTGGCTGATTGAGTACCTGGTGTTGCGGCACCTGGTGAATCAGGAGGGCGCCACCTTGCTGATGGCCACGCTGGGTATTGCCTACTTTCTGGAGGGCCTGGGTCAAACCATTTTTGGCGGCAGCATTTACAAGATTGACATTGGCATGCCCAAAGACCCGGTGTTCTGGCTCGAGTCAGTGTTCCCGGGCGGCATTCTGATCAACAAGGAAGATTTGTACGCGGCGGTGATTGCTGCCGTGCTGGTGGCGGCACTGAGCGTGTTTTTCCAGAAGACGGTGACCGGTCGCGCCCTGCGCGCCGTGGCCGACGATCACCAGGCGGCGCAAAGTATCGGCATTCCGCTGAACCGCATCTGGGTCATTGTCTGGTGTGTGGCGGGCGTGGTGGCCCTGGTGGCCGGCATGATCTGGGGCAGCAAGCTCGGGGTGCAGTTCTCGCTCGCCACGGTGGCATTGCGCGCCTTGCCGGTGGTGATTTTGGGTGGCCTGACATCGGTACCCGGCGCCATCATTGGCGGCTTGATCATCGGTGTCGGCGAGAAGTTGTCCGAAGTGTTTTTGGGCCCGTATGTGGGCGGTGGCATCGAGATCTGGTTTGCCTATGTGCTGGCGCTGGGTTTCCTGCTGATCAGGCCACAAGGTTTGTTCGGCGAAAAAATCATAGACCGAGTTTGAATACCTGAAGATTTGCGGGACAGACCAAGATTTGCGCAGCAAATTTGCTCTGTCCTCAACTGATTAGATGAATTTGAGGAAGAAGAATGTTTTACAGAGAAAACGGCCAATTCAAGACCTCTTACCGGGCTGATCAACAGATCTTCCCAATCCGGCAAGACCGCATTGCCATGGGTCTGATCTTGCTGATTGCGTTTGTGGCTGTGCCCATGCTGGCCAGCGACTACCTGTTTCGCGCTATTTTGATTCCGTTTGTGATCATGTCGCTGGCCGCACTGGGGGTGAATATTCTGGTGGGCTATTGCGGCCAGATTTCATTGGGTTCGGGCGCTTTCATGGCGGTGGGGGCGTACGGCGCGTACAACTTTTTTGCCCGTATTCCAGGCATGCCACTGATCCCGGCCCTGCTGATGGGCGGTGTCTGCGCCACTTTCTTTGGTATCTTGTTTGGCCTGCCCAGTCTGCGCGTCAAGGGCTTGTACCTGGCGGTGGCCACGTTGGCGGCGCAATTTTTCAGTGACTGGATGTTCCTGCGCATCAAGTGGTTCACACTCGATTCATCGTCGGGCTCGGTGTCCGTGAGCCAGTTGCAGGTGTTTGGTTTCCCGATCGAGAGCGCTGTCAGCAAATACCTGTTTTGCCTGGCCCTGTTGGCCGTCATTGCCTTGCTGGCGAAAAACCTGGTGCGTGGTGCCATCGGCCGCGAGTGGATGGCCATTCGCGACATGGATGTGGCCGCCAGTGTGATTGGCATCCGTCCGATGTTCGCCAAACTCACGGCCTTTGCCGTGAGCTCGTTCATCGTGGGGGTGTCTGGTGCCTTGTGGGCCTTTGTCTATCTGGGTGCCTGGGAGCCGGCAGCCTTTTCAGTGGACCAATCGTTTCGCCTGCTGTTCATGGTCATCATTGGTGGCCTGGGTTCCATCATGGGCAGCTTCTTTGGTGCGGCCTTCATTGTGGTGCTGCCGATTTTTCTGAACCAGTTTCTGCCCTTGTTTCTGGGGCTTTTTGGAATTGAGATTTCGACGGCGGGCATTGCCCACGCTGAACTCATGATTTTTGGTGGCCTGATTGTGTGGTTCCTGATTGTGGAGCCGCATGGTCTAGCCAAGTTGTGGTCAACGGCCAAACAGAAGTTGCGCCTTTGGCCTTTCCCTCACTGAGCAGCTGTCAGTGTGGCTTTTTCCCGGTAGTTCGTTCTTTAAATATTTCAGGAGACAACAATGAAAATTCGTCATTTGATGCTGGCTGTAGCGGCCGTGTTGGTCAGCGCATCGACGCTGTCAACCAGCGCCTTGGCGCAGGCCAAGGAGCAGTTCTTTCCCTTGCTGTCGTACCGTACCGGTCCCTACGCACCCAATGGTGTGCCATGGGCCAACGGCAAGCAAGACTATCTGAAAATGATCAACGCCCGCGATGGCGGTATCAATGGCGTGAAGATCACCTTTGAAGAATGCGAAACCGGCTACGCCACCGACCGCGGCGTGGAGTGTTATGAGCGCCTGAAGAGCCGTCCGGGCGTGTCCGTGTTTGACCCGCAAGCCACCGGCATCACTTTTGCGTTGACCGAAAAAGTGGCTGCCGACAAAATCCCTCTGATCACTTTGGGCTACGGCCTGTCTGTGGCGCAGGACGGCATGGCCTTCAAGTGGAATTTCCCCTTGATGGGCAGTTACTGGACCGGTGCTGACATTCTGGTTCAGTATCTTGGTAAAAAAGAAGGCGGCCTCGACAAGCTCAAGGGCAAGAAAATTGCGCTGGTCTACCACGACTCCCCATTTGGCAAAGAGCCCATTCCCCTGCTGCAGGAACGTGCCCGCATGCATGGTTTCGATTTGCAATTGTTGCCGGTGACGGCACCGGGCGTCGACCAAAAAGCCACCTGGCTGCAAGTGCGCCAATCCCGCCCCGACTACGTGATGCTTTGGGGTTGGGGTGTGATGAACTCCACCGCCCTGAAGGAAGCCCAGGCCACGGGTTATCCGCGTGAAAAAATGTATGGCGTTTGGTGGGCGGGTGCCGAGCCTGATGTCAAGGACGTGGGTGAAGGTGCCAAAGGCTACAACGCCCTGGCGCTCAACACCTCGGGTCAAGAGCCCAAGTTCGTTCAGGATATCCTGAAGCTGGTACACGCCAAAGGGCAGGGCAGTGGCCCGAAAGACGAAGTGGGCCAGGTGCTGTACACCCGCGGTGCCATCATTTCGATGCTGAGTGTGGAAGCCGTACGCCGGGCCCAGGAGCGCTTTGGTAAAGGCAAGGTCATGACGGGCGAGCAGGTGCGCTGGGGCATGGAAAACCTGGCACTTGATCAAAAGCGGCTGGACGCGCTCGGGTTCAGTGGCGTCATGCGTCCCCTGTCCACGTCGTGCGCTGACCACATGGGTTCCAGCACCGCCCGCGTACAAACCTGGAACGGTAGCAAATGGAGCTTCGTTTCCGACTTCATCCAGGCGGATGAGCAGATTCTCAAGCCCATGGTCAAGGCGGGTGCCGAAAAGTACCTGGCGGACAAGAAGATGACCCGCCGCACTGCGGCAGATTGCCAGTCCTGATGTAGGTGTGCATCCCGGCCTGACCCGGGATGCCAACAGGCAGCCTTGCGTGCAGGGTTGCCTATTGGTGAAGGCAAGGAAATATGGAAGCTAAAAATATCGTTCTCAACGTCAATGGCATCGAAGTCATTTACAACCACGTCATTCTGGTGCTCAAGGGCGTGTCCCTGAATGTGCCCGAGGGCAAAATTGTGGCCATTTTGGGTGGCAACGGCGCCGGTAAGACCACGACCTTGCGGGCGGTGTCCAACCTGCTGCGTGGCGAGCGTGGCGAGGTCACCAAGGGCTCGATTGAGCTGCGCGGCGAGCGCATCGAAAATCTGTCGCCGGCCAATCTGGTGCAGCGTGGCGTGGTGCAGGTGATGGAGGGGCGTCATTGTTTTGCCCACCTCACTATTGAGGAAAACCTGCTCACCGGCAGCTACACGCG
>JAQSDS010000061.1 GCA_029946045.1 Rhodoferax sp. | reverse complement strand
AGCAGCCGGGGTGTCAGTACGCTGGCAAGCGTGCCCGGTACCGAAGGCAGCACGAGCGGGCCGTCCAGCAAGGCACCTTTGCGCTTGAGCAGCTGAACATGAAGGTTCCAGTCGGGCCCCAGGGTGGTCAAAACCCGCAGCGGTGCGGGCGAAGCGTCCAGCTGGGCTGCTTCGGGCCGGAACAGAAAAACCGGGCAATCACAGGCTTGGGCGTGCACCTGCAAGCGGCGCAATTGCTCGGCGCGGGCCTGAGGCAGCCAAGCCAGAATGGCGCTTCCCCGTGGATTGGCCTTGACCAGCTGTTCGGTCGACCAGAGCCGCTCGGCCGGGGTGTCGGCAGCGATCCAGACGATGTTTTTTTCTGTCATGCCAAGCTGGACCAAGCCTGGCACATGCGGGCGTTTGGGTGGACCCACCAGCAGGATCTGGCCACCGCCAGCGGCCAGCCGCGCCAACGCCGGTGCCAGTAAGCGCCATTCGCACAGCGCAGGCTGGGCTTGTAAGAGTTCGGTCAGGGCGTTGCAGGGCCAGCCGCCGCCGGGCAGTTGGGCATCCAGTGCCGCCCAGCCGCTTGACACCACCGCTTGACCGGCCTGGGCCAGGTGGGTTCCGCGCCAAAGGGCTTGGGCGACGCTGCCCGGCAGCTGCCCGATGTCAAACGGATACGCTAGCGCATCACCCGCTGGGGGTGTGGCGTTGACGATCCATTGCAGTGCGGCAGACATGGCGTTTTGGCTGTTTGATACTGGTTAAAAACACAGTATAGCCAAATTGCCAAAAAATCAAAGTTCACAAATCTCCGCGGCAATGTCCAGAGATTGCAGACGCAGCGCCGGGTCATATACGTCGCACACCAGCATGAACTCATCGGCCTGCGTTTGCTGCGCCAGGGTTGCCAGGCCGGCGCGCACCTTGTCCGGACCACCGATGACCGCCGCACCCAGAAAATCAGCAATCGCAGCGCGCTCCTGCGGATGCAGCTGTTGCATGAAGTTTTTCACCGGCGGCTGCAGGGGTTTGCGTTCACCGGTCAGGATGCCGAGCACGCGCTGGTAGGTGCTACTGGCCAAAAATTCGGCCTCGTCATCGCTGGGTGCTGCAATCAAAGGCACGCCAATCACCACATACGGTTGGCTCAACACCTTGGACGGTTTGAACAGTCGCCGGTACAGGTCAATGGCCTGCAGCATCATGCGGGGTGCAAAGTGCGAGGCAAAGGCATAGGGCAGGCCACGTTCTGCTGCCAGTTGGGCCGAGAACAGGCTCGAGCCCAGCAACCAGATCGGCACCTCGGTGCCCGCGCCCGGCATGGCCACAATGCGCTGGCCCGGTTGCACCGGCCCCAGCAGATGCTGGAGTTCGGCGACGTCGCGCGGAAAATCCTGCTCGGTTTCAAGCCGGTCGCGGCGCAGGGCCTGCATGGTGAGCCGGTCGGTGCCGGGTGCCCGGCCCAGACCCAGATCAATGCGCTTGGGGTAGAGCTCGGCCAGCGTGCCAAAGGCTTCGGCCACCACCAGCGGCGCATGGTTGGGCAGCATGATGCCGCCCGAACCGACCCGAATGCGTTGCGTGCCCCCGGCGATGTATCCCACCAGCACGGCCGTAGCCGAGCTGGCAATGCTGGCCATGTTGTGGTGTTCGGCCACCCAGTAGCGGGTAAAGCCGAGTGCTTCGGCATGCTGCGCGGTGCGCAGGGCCGTGGCCAGCGCCTGTGCCACCGTGCCGCCTTCGCGCAGGCTGACCAGGTCCAGCATGGACAGCGCGGTCTTTTTCAATGTTGTCATGGTGTTTGTTCGTTGCCGATTCAGGTCAGGTGTTCTGCCAACCACGCCAGCGTGCGGCCACGTGCCAGCGCGGCGGCGCGTTGTTGGTACATTGGGCGACCCCAGCAGTTAAAGCCGTGGTCAACCCCTTCGTAGACATGGAATTGCGCGTTGCTCCGGCCTGCAAATGCTTTCTTGACGTCGGCCACCGCCGTTGCCGGGATGTACCCGTCCAGCGCAGCGTAGTGGAACAAAATCGACCCTTGCACAGCGGGCGCCTTGTCCAGGTGGTTCTGGATGCCACCGCCGTAGTAACACACGGCGGCATCGACCGCGCTGCTGGCCGCCAACTGGTAACTCAAGCGCCCGCCCATGCAAAAGCCAATCGAGCCTAGCTTGCCAGACACTTCCGGCCGGGCACGCAGGGCCTTGGCCGTGCTCACCAGGTCGGCCACGGCCTTCGCTTCGTCCAGGTTGGTCATCAGCTGAAACGCCTTGGGGGTGTCGGTCTCGTTGTACTTCAGGTCGACATGGGCTTCCTGGCGCCAAAACACATCGGGTGCCAACACCACATAGCCGTCCATGGCGTACTGGTCGGCCACCGCCTTGATGTGCTCGTTGACGCCCCAAATTTCCTGAATGATCACCAGGCCAGGTCCGCGGCCCGTGGGTGGCAGTGAAAGATAAGCGTCAAACTGCTGGCCATCGTGGCTGGTGATTGAAATGCTTGAACTGTTCATGTGTCTTTCCTAGGATGTGAATGAGGCTGTGGGGAATTCCAGAATTTTAGGTTTGCCGTGGCCGGGTAGCAGCAAGTGCTTGAGCGCCAGGCGGTAGGTATCCAGGTTAAAGGCCAGCGGCTCGGTGTGGCTGTGCAATGCGTCGTGCAGGTCGGCGTCCGAATGCACCGTGGCCAGGTGACACCACTGGTCAAACAGGTGGATGTCGGTGCGCCCGGTGCGTGGGTTGTGTTCGCGCACACCCACTTTGCCTGTAAATGGCCAAACCTGCAGCTTGTTGCTGGCCAGGGCCAGTTGCAGGCGCAGGTGGTGGCGCTCGGGCGTTTCCTCGCCACAACACACGCCTTTGCACTGGCCGATCTGGTGGCCAAAACAGCGGCCCTTGCCAGACTCCAGCCCCAGTGCTTGCAGGCACAGCCCCTGTGCTTCGGCCAGTTCGCGCAGCTGGCTCTGGGCCTGGCTTTTGGAGCGGTAGGGGCCGTACAGCGCGCCAAATTGTTCTGGCGCCAGTTCGCTACCGCGCACCAGCGTCAGCAGCGGCCGGCTGTTGGGGTTGGCCTCGAGTCGCCAGGCGCACAGGTCGCCTTCGCGGCGCAACTGGCGGTTGTAAACGGGTTGTTGGGCCTTGACCAACCGGGCTTCGAGCAGCAGGGCACCGAGTTCACCGGCGGTCTCGATCCATTCAATGCGCCTGATTTCCTGGGCGATGCGCATCTCGCGGGCGTTGCGGCTGGCGGCCTGAAAGTGCGACATGACCCGGCTGCGCAGCTTGACGCTCTTGCCGATGTACAGCGGCAGCGGGCTGTCGCCGTAAAAAAGGTAAACCCCGGGCGTGTCAGGGATGTCCGCGACCTTGGTATCGAGCTGCGGTGGCAGCGCTGCGCTGCCTTGCAACAAACCTTGCGCCTGGCCTGCCACATGGTCGGTGCCCAGCTCGGCTTGCACCAGTGTGAGCCAGCTTTGCATGACCTCCACATCGCCCATGGCCCGGTGCCGGGCCGTGCTGGTCAGGCCGTGGCGCTGCATGATGGCGTCCAGACCGTGGCCCTTGAACTGCGGGTACAACAGGCGCGACAAGCGCACCGTGCACAGGGTTTTGACGCGCAGCGCCACGTCCAGGCGGCTCAATTCATTGAGCAAAAAGCCGTGGTCAAAGCGCACGTTGTGTGCCACCAGCACGGCACCGTCCAACAGCGCCAGCAGCTCAGGGGCGACCTCGGAAAAGCGCGGGGCGCGGGCCACCATGGCATTGCTGATGCCAGTGAGCTGCTCGATGAAACCCGACACGTGCACGCCCGGGTTCACCAGGGTGCTCCAACGCGCCACCTCCACGCCTTGTTCTACCCGCACGGCGGCAATTTCGGTGATGCGGTCGTGCACCGGGTTGCCGCCGGTGGTTTCCAGGTCAAGCAGCACATAGCAAGGCAGCATGGCGTGGGTCCTCAGCGCGGCTCAGGCAATGTCAAAGACATGGATGGAAAAATTGCCCTGGCGGCGGTCGGCAAAAAAGCGCTTCAGGGTTTCGCCCACGGTTTTGAAAGCGATCTCGTCCCACGGGATTTCATGCTCGGCAAACAGGCGCGCTTCAATCGTTTCATGCCCCGGGTCAAACTGGTCGCTGAGCAATTGGGCGCGGTAAAACAGGTGCACTTGCCCCACACGAGGGATGTTCACCAGCGAGAAAAACTCGCCCATCTCGAACTGGGCGCCGGCTTCTTCCAGGGTCTCGCGCGCCGCACCTTCGCTGACGGTTTCATTGAGTTCCATGAATCCTGCCGGCAGCGTCCACTTACCCCAACGCGGCTCGATGTTGCGCTTGCACAGCAGCACCTTGTCGCCCAGCACCGGAATGGTCCCGACCACATTGAGCGGGTTTTCGTAATGCACGGTCTGGCAGGTCGGGCATACCGCACGGTGTTTGGTGTCGCCGTCGTCGGGCAAGCGGTAGACCACGGCCACGCCACAGTTTTTGCAGTGTTTGATGGGGGGGCGGTGCATGGCCTTAAACCACCTTTAATTCAATGCCCGTCAAGCCACTGATGCTGCCCTTGAGCGTGTCGCCCGGCAGCACCGCGCCCACGCCTGCCGGGGTGCCGGTGTAGATCAGGTCGCCGGGCTGCAGCTCCCAGGCTGCCGAGAGCTGGCAAATAGTCTCGGCGATGTTCCAGATCAGCTGTTCCACCGTGCTGTTTTGGCGCAGCACCTGGTTCACCTGCAGGCTGATGGCAGCGTGGCTGATATCGCCTGCTGCGTTTTTCGGGGTGATGTGGCCAATGGGCGCTGAATGGTCAAAGCCCTTGCCAATGCACCATGGGCGGCCCTGCGCCTTCATCTCGTTTTGCAGGTCGCGCCGGGTCATGTCCAGGCCCACGGCATAGCCAAAGATATGGCTTTCAGCTTGTTCCACCGTGATGTTTTTGCCGCCGGTACCAATCGCCACCACCAGTTCAAGCTCATGGTGCAGGTTCTTGGTCAGGGTGGGGTAGGGCAGGGGCGTGACGCTGTCGGGTGCGGCCACCAGCACGGCGTCGGCCGGCTTCATGAAGAAAAAAGGTGGCTCGCGCCCGCTGTGGCCCATCTCCTGGGCGTGTTCGGCGTAATTGCGGCCCACGCAATAAATACGGTGCACAGGAAATTGGGCGTGGCTGCCGACCACGGGCACGGTGACGCTGGGCGCAGCAGGAAAAACAGTGTTCATGGCGGCTTTCAACGCTGGTTCAGGCCGACTTGGCGACCAGTCCGAAGTGTTCCACCACCGGCGGACTGGCAAAAAACGGCCCCACAATGGCGCGCCACTCAGCAAACGCCGGGGAACCCCGGAAACCCACCGTGTGGTCTTCCAGCGTAGTCCAAAAAATCTGCAAAACGTAGCGTTGCGGGTTTTCAATGGAATGGTTCACCTTGAAACCTTCAAACCCTTTTGAGTGGCACAGGACAGTTGCCAGGCCACGTTGAATGGCCTCTTCAAAGGCGGCGTTCTGGCCGGGTTGAATAGAGAAATCGGCAAGTTCAAGAATCATAAAAGTCTCCGCTGGGGGTAGGTTCATTCGCTAGAGTGCGAGTCTAGCGTTTTCAGTCCAACCACAAAGTCCAACGGTATCGGGACTTACGCAAAATTGTCCCGGCTAGGCGCGTCGCCGCAGGCAGTACAAGCGTACGGCAAGGCGACGCAACGATGCTGGGGCAGTTTTTCGTAAGTCTGGAAGCATGAGGTATGCTGGGGAGATGAACCACACCACCTTTATTCCTGGCAAAGATGCCGCCCTCGAAACCACGATTCAAACCCTGCAAGGCAAGCTGCAAGCCCTGGGTTTCCACATTGAAGAGCGCAGCTGGCTCAACCCGGTCGACGGCATCTGGTCAGTCCACATTCGTGACCGCGACTGCACGCTGCTGTTTGCCAACGGCAAGGGCGCCAGCCGCCTGGCCTGCTTGGCCAGCGCCCTGGGCGAGTTTGTCGAGCGCCTTTCCACGCATTATTTCTGGACCCATTTTTACCTTGGCCCCGATGTGACCGGGCGCGACCATGTGCATTTCCCGCAAGAACGCTGGTTTGAGGTGCCGGCCGACGAACAGTGGCCCACCGAGTTGCTCACGCCCGAATTGCACGCGCTATACAACCCGCAAAGCAACATCGACGCCAGCAGTCTGGTTGATTTCAACTCGGGTGCCAGCGAGCGCGGCATCTGTGCCCTGCCTTACGTGCGCCAGAGCGACAGCAAAACGGTTTATTTCCCGGTCAACATCATAGGCAACCTGTATGTCAGCAACGGCATGTCGGCGGGCAATACCGCCATGGAAGCCCGCACCCAAGCCTTGTCCGAGATTTTTGAGCGCGCCATCAAGGCCCGCATCATCAGCCAGGGCCTGTGCCTGCCCGACGTGCCCGAGGCCGTGATTGCGCGCTACCCGCGCATTGCGCGTGGCATTGCCGCGCTGCGCGAAGCCGGTTTTGGCATTTTGGTCAAAGACGCCTCCTTGGGCGGCCAGTACCCGGTGATGAACGTCACGTTGCTGAACCCGCTCGACCAGGGCTGTTTTGCCAGCTTTGGCGCGCACCCGCGTTTTGAAGTGGCGCTGGAGCGTGCGCTCACCGAACTGCTGCAAGGCCGGGCGCTTGATGCCTTGTCGGGCTTCCCGGCACCTGGTTTTGATCTGGAAGAGACCGCGAGCTCGACCAATATCGAGATCCATTTTGTCGATTCCAGCGGTGTCATCCATTGGAAATTTTTGGGTGACGTGCCCGACTTCGAGTTTGTCGACTGGAACTTCAGCAGCACCACGTTGGAGGACTACAACTGGAGCCTGGCGCGCCTGCACCAGGACGGCCACCAGGTCTACATCGCCGATTTTGAGCAGCTCGGCGTCTATGCCTGCCGCATTCTGGTGCCGGGCGTGTCCGAAATCTATCCCATTGACGACCTGGAGTTTGAGAACAACAGCATCGCCAATAACTTCCGCGAAGCGGTGTTGAACCTCTCCGATCTGGATGACGAAGAATGTGCCGACCTGCTCGAAACCCTGAACGAGTCCAACCTGGCCGACCACCGCCCGGTGCCCGGCCTGATCGGGCTGGCAGCCGATGCCGACTCGTTCTGGAGCGACCT
>JAQSDS010000060.1 GCA_029946045.1 Rhodoferax sp. | reverse complement strand
ACTGGAACTGCTGGCGCAACCGCTGTTGCGCTGGAGCGGCCAGGCCTGGCCCGGCGCCGCCATGGACTGGGACATTGCCGAAGAACAGGACGCCCCCCAAGGTGCGGCTGGCGACGGCGCACCGGCAAGCCGCTGGCGCACGCGCCTGGCCCTGAGCCTGCCCACCCTGGGCCAGGTTGAGGCGCGCCTGAGTATTGACGGCAACACGCTGCAACTGCATGTGCGCGCCGCCGAACAGACCACGGTGAAGCTGCTCAGCGCCGCCGGTAACGCCTTGCCCGGGACCATGGATGCGCAAGGTCTGCAATTAGCCGGGCTGCGCATTGATGGGTTTGAGCCCAAACCAGAAACCGCGCCATGAACCAGCAGGAACCACCCGATCGCGTCAGTGCGGTTGCGCTGTCGCATTCTGCACGGGACTTGACGCCCACGGTGGTGGCCAAGGGCTACGGCGTGGTGGCTGAGTCGATCATCCGGGTGGCCCGTGAAAACGGTTTGTATGTGCATTCCTCGCCTGATTTGGTCAAGCTTTTGATGGATGTGGACCTGGACGCGCGGATTCCGCCACAATTGTATGTAGCGGTGGCCGAAGTGCTAGCATGGCTTCACAAAATTGAACACGGTCAGGCTACCAAAGATTACATCAACGCGATCAATCAATTGAACCAGACCGCCCCATGATTGAATTCGAGAACCATGAACGAAGAACTCCTTAACCAGCCTTATCTGACACCCACCGAGGTCGCGCAATGGATGATGGTGTCACCGGTCACGGTGCGCGGCTGGGCCCTGAAAGGTATCTTGCAGGCCGAGGTGACACCGGGCGGCCACCGCAGGTTTCGCCGCGACGAGGTTGAGCGTTTTGCCCGCCAATGGAACCCGGCCGGCAACAAGGGGCCGCTGCGGGTGCTGATTGTTGACGACGACCGCGCGGTGGTCGGGTTTTTGAAAGAACTGCTTGATGATGGCAAAGGCCGCTGTGTGGTCGAGGCCGCCCACGACGGCTTTGAGGCCGGGCGCAAGGTGCACAGTTTTGCCCCCGACATCCTGCTGCTTGACTACATGATGCCGGGCATCAAGGGCAGCGAAGTCTGCCGCCAAATCAAACTGTTGCCGGGGCATGCCGACGTGCGGGTGATCGCCATGAGCGGCTACATCACCCCCGAAACCGAGGCTGAATTGCTGGCAGCGGGCGCCGAATGCTGTCTTGCCAAGCCGGTCGACCCATTCCGTCTGCTTCAAATTATGGGGCTTGAGGCCTAGCCAAGGTGAGTGAGGTCCTCTACGCCGACGCGCTTCCCGACGCCGGGCTGCGCAATCTGCTTGACCGCAAAAGTGTGCCAGCCGCTCGCAAGGAATTGCAACGCAAGCTGATTTTTCTGGCGCTGCTAGCGCTGCTGGCGCTGCTGAGCGCGCGTGTTCAGACCGAGTTCCGGTTTTACCTTCCGCTTCACCTGGGGTCAGAATTTCTGTCCCTGGTGCTGGTGGTTTTCATTTTTGCCGTGGTGTGGCAAACCCCTGCTGTCGAAGTCGCACGTTCGCATTTGTTGCTTGCTACAGCACTTTTTGCATCGGGTTGGTTCGCTTTTGTCCACGCTTTTCTTTTCAGGGGCATGACCGATGCCACAGTCAGCTTGTCAGCGGCGGCAGGTGACGCCATGTTGCTGGCTGGGCGTTTGATTGTGGCGTTGAGCTTGCTGGGCATCAGTTTTTACCCCACGCTGAGCCCGGCCACACGCCTCGCGCGCTATGGTATTTTGGCTGGTTACACCGGGATTTGTCTGTTGACGAGCACAGCCGTATTTATTTACGGCGACAGCCAGTCACTGCTGGGTTCTGGTGGCGCGCAAGCCATGCCATTTGGCAGTGCCTGGACCGGGTTCATTGTGGCGCTGCTTGCGCTGGCAAGCTGGCGCAGCTACCAGACCGCCAAAGGCTCAGATGACAAGCTGACGTCGACGCTGTTCCTGGCTGTGGCCGTGACCGCTCTGGCTGAGTTAATGGAGAGCCAATATCGCGGTAGCAACGACGGGCATGAACTTCTGAGCCATACCTTCAGACTGCTGGCATTGGGCCTGTTTTACCAGGCCTTGTTTGCCGCCTGCGTGACCCGCGCCTACGAAAATTTGTCTGACCAAATGCTGATGCGCCGCCAGAGCGACCAGACCCTGCGCACCCAGGCCATGGCGCTCAGCTCCACGGTAACACCCATCGTGGTGACCAACCTGAATGGCCAATTGCTATGGAAAAACCGGGCCAGCGAAGAGATGATGAAGAAGAACTTCAGCGCCACTGAAACCGGCCACTCACTTTTTGCGCCACCTTTTACCGCCGATCCGACGCAAATCAAGGAGATGCGCACCAAGCTTGAGGCGGGCAACATCTGGCAAGGCCGCGTTCGCGTAAGGAACCAGCATGGCAAAGAAATCGTGATGGACCGAACCGTCACCCCGGTGCGCGATGACCAGGGTCAACCCCATGGCTATATTTCGGTTTCGGAGGACGTGACCGAGCAGGAATATGCCGAGCTACGGTACAAGCGCGTGCTGGAGATGTCCACGGATGGTTTCTGGATTGCCGACGCCCAGGGCCAGTTGCTTGAGTTCAACCGTGCCTTTGTCGCGCTTTCTGGCTACACGGTGGCCGAACTTCAGACCATGCACATCGGGCAGCTAGAAGATGGCAGTCATGCACGGGTGGTGCAGCGCCGCATAGAACGAATCGCCCGTTTGGGCAAAGACCGGTTTGAAGGGCGGATTCGCAATAAGAGCGGCCAGGAGTTTGTGGTCGATGTGACCGTGATATATGACCCGGAGTACAAGCTTTTTTTTGGTTTCGTACGCGACCGAACCGAGTTGGTGCAGGCCGCGCTCAACCGCAAGATGCTTGAACGCCAATTACACCAATCACAAAAGGTGGAGCAACTTGGCCAACTGACCGGTGGCATTGCGCACGACTTCAACAACAGCTTGGCAACCATTCTGGGCTACTCGCGGCTGGCGCTTGAGCGCTTTGTACCTGACCAGCAAAGCAAGCTGGCCAATTACCTGGGTGAGGTGGTGGCTGCCAGCGAACGCGCCCGCGACCTGATTGCCAAGATGTTGACATTTGCTGGCACCCGCCCCAGCCTGAGCGAAGAGGTCATCAAGGCGTCGGTCGTGGTACAGCAGGTGGCAGACATGATGCGGGTCTCGATACCCGCCGGCATTGAACTCAAAACCTGGGTCGAAGACGACGTCGCCTTTCGCATTGACCCCGGTGAGCTGAGCCAGGTGCTGGTGAACCTGGTGATCAATGCGCGTGATGCCATTGGCGAACACGGCAGCATTGACCTGCTGGTGCATCGCACCGAAGTGGACGGCGAGATTTGTGGGGCCAGCCATTCTGTGGTGTCGGGAAGCTTTGCCGCCGTAGAGGTCTACGACAACGGCAAAGGCATTGCCAAGGAACACCTGGCACGCCTGTTTGATCCGTTCTTCACCACCAAGGAGGTGGGCAAGGGGACCGGTCTGGGTTTGTCGATGGTGCAAGGCATTTTGCGCCGCTCCAACGCTTACGTGCTGGTCAAGTCCGAACCCGGGCGCGGCAGCAGCTTCAAGCTGTTGTTTCCCGAGGAGTCAACTGCGGCTATGGACAGCTTGAACCCGGAAATCAAACCCAGCGCGCCACTGGCTTCGGGGCGCTGCATCTGGGTGCTTGATGACGAACCCTCGGTGGCTCGCTACCTTGGCGAACTGCTTGGCGTTTGGGGCTACCAAGCCCGCTTATTCAACCATCCGTCCCACGTGCTCACGGCGTTTGAAATTGAACACGATGATGTAGATATGGTCATTTCCGACCACTCCATGCCTGGCATGACCGGCCTGGCCTTGTCAAAGCGACTGCTTGAGATCAAGCCCGAGCTGCACGTCATTCTGTGCAGCGGCTACAACGACGCCTGCAACTTCAATGAAGCGCAACGCCAAGGAGTCAGGCGTTACCTGATGAAACCAATCAACCCCAAGGAACTGCGTGAAGCACTGGCTGAGAGCTTTCTGACTGAGACAAGCGTTACCGCCAAAGAACTGCAATTGCGTATTGTTTGATGCAACGCAAGTAAACCGCTTAAATCGCTTTTATCGCTTAATTCACTAGCTACACTTGCTTACGAATCTTACTTCTGCAGATGCTTTTGCAGTGCTGAGATTCAGGAACGCAAAGCCGGATAAGGCGAAAGACCTCCCGGCGCTGCAAGTAACAAGTCTTGAAACTAGGAGCGCTAAATGATCGAAACTGGCAACACCCAAGAGATCGGTGATTTGAACCTGGCTTACTTGCTGCTGGCTCAACGGCTGGTGCGCGAAGACATTGCTTCGGCCATGTTCCGCCTTGGCATGAGCCGTGAGCTGGCCGACTTGCTCGGCAATCTTTCACTGACCCAAACCGTCAAGCTGGCTGCTTCGAGCCTTCTTTTGTGCCGTTTCAGATTTGACGACCACCCCATTGTGTCTGCACTGTCCAATGGCCTGAAGGACATGGGCCTGCAGCAGGCGCATGCGGCCATCCTCATGGCACGCCAACCCGCCCACGCCACCAACTAAAAGCCTGGCACCACGTGCAAGTGCCGTTTTATCTTCGTAGGCGTATGCCATGACCGTTAAAAGCGTCATTCATGAAGCGCAGGACATTGCCTTGGCGATGGAGCTGA
Source organism: Rhodoferax sp. (assembly GCA_029946045.1). GTDB lineage: Bacteria > Pseudomonadota > Gammaproteobacteria > Burkholderiales > Burkholderiaceae_C > Rhodoferax. The sequence continues at coordinate 2,483 of JAQSDS010000060.1, read as the reverse complement.
TTCATCTGGGTGCCCGTTTGCAGTTTCTGGAAGCTGAAACCAGCTTGAGCCGGGACCGCTTGATCAAACTGTACAAAGAGATCAAGGGCATATCACCCCCAAAGGGACTGTTGCCGTTTTCCACAGACTGGTTCATGACCTGGTTGGCAAACATTCACTCGTCGATGTTTTACAACATTTACCGGTTCATGTTGACCCAGGGTGGCTGCGACCGCATTTCGGCCGTGACCAAGAGCTACAAACTTTATTTAGAGCAGATTGCGCTGCAAGGCGGCGAACCGATTCTTGATTTCACCCGGGCCTGGACCCTGGTGCGATTTTTTGACAGTGACATGCTGCAGCTCAGTACCTGTACCCATTGCACCGGGCAGTACGTGGCCCATGCCCACGACAGCCAGATCAACTATGTGTGCGTGCTGTGCAGGCCACCCTCGCGGGCCGGGAAAACCGGCAAGGGCAAGTCATTGGAGGCACCGCAGCTACCCAGTGAGATCCCACATTCGTCTTCTTCCCAATGGCTGGCGGAGGTCATGAACAAAGTGCGCGACTGAGCAGCGTCAAGGTTGGGCGCTGGCGCGGCAGAATTAAATACAAAGGAACAAAGTGCTGGTCATTGTTGGTTATGTGATTGTGCTGTTGTCCGTGTTTGGCGGCTTTTTCCTGATGGGCGGGCATCTTGGCGTGCTGTATCAGCCGCTTGAAGTCCTGATCATTGGCGGCACGGCCGTCGGTGCCTTTGTGGCCGGCAACGACGCCAAGACCTTGCGCGCCACGGTGAAGCGCATACCCAAGCTGGTGCGCAGCTCCAAGGCACATGACAAGGCGCTTTACATGGAACTGCTGGCGCTGCTGTATGTGCTGCTGTCCAAAGGTCGCAAGGACGGCATGATGTCGCTGGAGTCCGACATTGATGACCCACAAAACAGCGCCATATTTGCACCCTACCCGGTGATTCTGAATGACGCGCCCGTGATCGAGTTCCTGACCGACTACCTGCGCCTGGTGGTGAGCGGCAACACCGACCCCTTCGAGATCGGCGAGCTGATGGAGCAGGAGCTGGAAACCTACCAGGCAGAAATGGAAGTACCGGCCCACAGCTTGGCACGGGTGGGTGACGGCTTGCCCGCTTTAGGCATTGTGGCTGCGGTGCTGGGGGTGGTGCACGCACTGGCTTCAGCCGACCTGCCACCGTCCGAGATGGGCCAGCTGATTGCCCACGCCATGGTGGGTACCTTTCTAGGGATTTTGCTGGCCTATGGATTTGTGTCGCCGCTGGCGACCCTGATTGAGCACCATGTGGCCGAGTCCATGAAGGTTTACCAGTGCATCAAGGTGACCCTGATGGCCAGCCTGAACGGCTACGCGCCGCAGCTGGCCGTAGAGTTTGGTCGCAAGGTGCTGCGCTCAACCGAGCGACCTTCGTTTAACGAACTTGAGGGGCATGTGCGTGAAGTCAAGAACCGCTGACGCAAGCGCCATCACACCACCATGAGCGAAGGTGCCCGCCGCATCATCATCGTCAAGCGCCCGGTCAAGGCCAAAGGCCACCACGGCGGCGCCTGGAAGATTGCGTTTGCCGACTTCATGACAGCCATGTTTGCGTTTTTCCTGGTGATGTGGCTGCTGGGTAATTCGTCTTCACAACAACTGGCCGGGATTGCCGAGCATTTCAAGATGCCGCTGAAAACCGCCATCGCCGGTGGCCCCAAAAGCAGCGCGAGCGTCAGCGTGATTCCGGGTGGTGGGGACCCAATGATGATCAACAGCGGCGAGTCCAACGATGCCAGCAGCGAGGCGCGTGACCTCCAGCGCCTGAATGCCCTGAAAAAAGAACTTGACGACATGATCGAAGCCAGCCCCCAGCTCAAGCAGTTTCGCCATCAGTTGCTGATTGACATCACGCCCGAGGGCCTGCGCATTCAGATTGTGGACAGCAACAACCGGTCGATGTTCGACCGCTCCAGCGCGGTGGTGGTGGCACCCATGCGCACCATTTTGCAGGCTATTGGGCCGGTGCTGAACCAGCAAACCAACAAGATCACGTTGTCAGGACACACCGACGAAACCCTCTACGCCAAAGGCGACAAGGCTTACAGCAACTGGGAGCTGTCAGCCGATCGGGCCAACGCCTCGCGTCGCGAGTTGATTGGCGGCGGCATGAATGACAACAAGGTGCTAAGGGTCATGGGCGTGGCGTCGAGCATGCACCTGAACCCGCAAGACCCTACGGCTGCGGTTAATCGCCGCATCAGCATCGTGGTACTGAATCACCGCACCCAAACCGAGATTGAAAAGGCCACTGCGGCTTCTCCGGGCAAGCTGCCGGTTGAACAAAAAGACGCCAGTCAAGTTAAAGCAGTTCCGGTTGGACTCGTCAACACGCCCGTTGCCGAGCCCAAAAAGCCACCCCGGTCATGAACAAAAGTAGGACACGACATGGACATCAAGCAGTTCTATCAAGCATTTTTTGAAGAAGCTGATGA
>JAQSDS010000059.1 GCA_029946045.1 Rhodoferax sp. | reverse complement strand
AATGCGCCCGGCGTACATCACCGCCACACGGTCGGCGGTTTCGGCAATAACGCCCATGTCGTGTGTGACCAGCAGCATGGAGGTGCCCTTATCGCGGCACAGTTGGCGCAGCAGCTGCAGCACCTGCGCCTGGATCGACACGTCGAGTGCGGTGGTCGGCTCGTCGGCCACCACCAACCGAGGCTCCGCGCACAAAGCCAACGCAATCACGATGCGTTGGCGCATGCCGCCGGAAAACTGGTGCGGGTAGGCTGTAAAACGTGCCTCGGGGGCTGGAATGCCCACCGCATGCATCAGGGCCAGTGCACGCTGCACTGCCTCGTCATGCGACACTGGCAGGTGGGTGCGAATCGTCTCCACCAATTGGTCACCGATTTGCAGCAGGGGGTTCAGGCTCATCAGCGGATCCTGGAACACTGCACCAATTTCCTTGCCGCGTACCTTGCGCATCTCGCGTTGCGAGAGCTGGTCGATGCGGCGCTCGCCCAGATGAATTTGGCCACTGGCCACACGCCCTGGCGGGTCGAGCAGGCCCAGAATGGCCATTCCGGTGAGCGACTTGCCGGCACCGGATTCGCCTACAAAACCAAGAATTTCACCCGGTGCGATACTGAAGTTGATGTCGTCCAGCGCCAGCAGCAGGCCGCGCCGGGTGGGAATCTCCACGCGCAGGCCTTGCACGGTCAAGACAGGTTGAGAAGTCATGCGCGTACTCACTTCAGCTTGGGATTAAATACGTCGCGCAGCCAGTCCCCTAACAGGTTGATGGCCAGCACGAGGATGACAAGGCACACGCCCGGCATCACCGTAACCCACCATTCGCCCGAAAAAAGCACTTCGTTGCCCACGCGGATCAGGGTGCCAAGTGAGGGAGAGGTGGGAGGCACCCCCAGCCCCAGAAAGCTCAGCGTAGCTTCGGTAAGGATTCCCAAACCCAGTGACAAGGTGGCAATCACCAGCACCGGCCCGAGCACATTAGGTAGCACGTGGTGAAAAAGAATTCGCATCGGGCCCATGCCAATCAGCTTGGCGGCATGCACGTAATCTTTTGATTTCTCCACCATCGTGGCACCGCGCACGGTGCGTGCGTATTGCACCCAGGTGGAAATGCCGATGGCAAAGATCACCACGAACAGGGCAAGCTGTTCATGCACCGAGCGCGGCAATACAGCGCGAGACAAACCGTCTACCAGAAGTGCCACCAGGATGGTGGGAAAGCTCAGCTGCATGTCGGCCAGACGCATGATGAGGTTGTCGAGGTAGCCACCGGCGTATCCGCTGATGAGGCCGAGCGTGACACCCACCACCAGCGAAAAAAGCGTGGCGCAAAAACTCACCATTAGCGAGATTCGCAGACCATACATCAGCACGGAAAGCAGGTCGCGGCCCTGGCCGTCGGTACCAAGCGGGAACTTCCACTGGCCACCTTCGATCCAGGCCGGTGGAATGCGTGAGTTCATCAGCTCTAGCGCAGCAGGGTCAAACGGATTTTGTGGCGCAAGCCAGGGCGCGAGCAACGCCACGGCAATAAACAGAAAAAGCACCAGCGCCGACACCATCGCGGTGGGCGATTGCTTGAAGCTGTGTATGAAGTCGCTGTCAAGGAAACTGTGCCAGGTCGAGAGTGATGCAGTTTCAGGCAGTGCTGCATCGATCGGTGGATGGGTGCTGGTGTTCATGCGAGCCTCACGCGGGGATCAACTTGAAAGTACAAAAGATCGACCACCGCATTGATCACCACAAACAGCAGAGCGATCAACATCAAGTAGGCGGCAATCACCGGAATGTCGCTAAAGGTGATGGCCTGAATGATCAGCAGGCCCATTCCAGGCCACTGGAACACGGTCTCAGTGATGATGGAAAACGCGATCAGTGAGCCCAATTGCAGGCCAGCCACGGTGATCACCGGGATGAGCGTATTTTTCAGCGCATGGTGAAAGTGAATGGAGCGGTCAGCAATGCCGCGGGCACGGGCAAACTTGATGTAATCGGTGCGCAGCACCTCCATCATTTCGGATCGGACCAGCCGCATGAACAGCGTGAGCTGGAACAGCGCCAGTGTGATCGATGGCATCAACAGCGACTTCCAACCACTGACGGTCAGAAAGCCGGTGCTCCAGCTACCAAACCGCACCACGTCACCACGGCCAAAGGCGGGCAACCAGTTCAGTTCCACCGAAAAAATCAAAATCAGGATGATGCCGGTCAAGAAGGACGGGATCGAAATGCCGATCAGCGACACCACCTGCAGTGCCTGCGCCAGCCAGGAGTTGCGCTTGATGCCGGCGTACACCCCCATCGGAATGCCTAAACCCAGCGCCAGCACCGCGGCGCAAAGGCTCAGCTCCAGCGTTGCGGGCACGCGCGACACCAGCAACTGCCCCACTGGCTCCAGGTTGCGGTACGAGATGCCGAACTCACCGCGGACGGCCAAGCCGATGTAATTGAAGAAACGCACGATCAGCGACTGGTCCAGCCCAAGCGAGGCCCGCAGCGCTTCTTTCTGCGCCAACGTGGCGGTTTCACCCAGCAGGTTGTTGACTGGGTCGCCAATATAGCTAAACAGTAGGAATGAGATGAACGACACGCCGAGCATCACCAGCAGGCCATTCCAGAGGCGGATTGAAAGGAAGCGGAGCATGGCTAGCGCCCTCGGTTGTGCGTGTCCACATCACCTGGGATGTGGACACGCTTTGGATGGTTAGGGTCAAGTCAGACCGGTGAGCAGCGCAGGCGACAGCTCAATCCGAACATAGAAAGATGCAGCAGCTCAGGGTGCGGTGACCAACCACAAACGCAGTTGGTTGTCCGGTGCCTGCTTCAACTCCACACCCTTGCGGGAGGCCCATGTGATGGGCTGCTGGTGCAGTGGAATGTAGGCCACATCGTTGCGCATGATGCCTTCAGCCTCGGCCATCAATGCGTTGCGCTTGGCGGTGTCGAGTTCGGCAGCGATTTTTGGCAGCACAGCATCAAAAGCCGGATTCGAGTAGCGGCCAGCGTTCAGGCCACCGGCGTTCGCGGTGCGGGTGTGGGCCACATCAAACAGCAAGGCATAGGAGTCAGCCATCGGCAGACCCGCGTGGCCGACCATATAGAGCGACACGTCCATGGCATTCAGGCGCACATTCCACTTGGCTACGGGTTCGATCTGTGGCGTGATCTTGACGCCCACCCGACCCAGCATGGAGATCACGGCCAGGCAAATCTGCTCGTCGTACACATAACGGTTGTTCGGGCACTGCATGCCCACCGTGAATCCGTCAGGGTAGCCGGCTTCAGCCAGCAGTTTCTTGGAGGCGTCCGGATTGAAGGGCAGAATGCGGGCGTTGTTTTTTGGTGCCCCGTTGAGCTGGGGCGAGAGCACCATGCCCGCGGGCCAAGATACGCCGCGCATCACCGAACGCTTGATGGCTTCAACGTCAATTGCCTGGTACAGCGCCTTGCGCACGCGGATGTCCTTGAAAGGGTTTTTGCCCTTCACGTCGGAATAGAGCAGCTCGTCGCGGAACTGGTCCATGCCAAAGAAAATGGTACGTAGCTCTGGGCCCTGTACCACGGTGAAAGTGCCGGAGCTGTTCACGCGCTGCACATCTTGCAGCGGCAGGTTCACCGTAGCGTCAAGCGCGCCCGACAACAGCGACGAGGTGCGGGTGGCATCCGACTGGATGGGCGTGAACATCACCTCGGTCAGGTTGTGCTTGGGCTTGTCCCACCAGCCGGGATTGGCGACCAACACGGTTTTCACGTCCACCTCACGCGACTTCAGCATGAAAGGGCCGGTGCCATTGGCGTTGCGATTGGCGAAGTTCTCCTTCTTTTCCTTCAAATCGCTGGCTTCCTGAGATTTGTTGGCCTCGCTCCATGTTTTGCTCATGATGGTGAGGTTGAGCAGTTCGTTGAGCAACAACGGAAAAGGAGCCTTGGTTTCTATATCCACGGTCAGGGCATCCACCTTGCGCACGTCTTTCACATCGGCCATATTCAGCTTGGCGATGGAGCCCGGCGTCTGGATGCGCTGCCAGCTAAACACCACGTCGTCAGCCGTCAGAGCTTCGCCGCCATGGAACTTCACATTGCGACGGAGCTTGAAGCGCCACACGGTGGGCGATACAGAGGTCCAGGATTCGGCTAGCGCGGGTTCGATCTCGACCTTTTCATTGAAGCGCACCAGGCCTTCATAGATATTGTTCATGAACGAGTTCGTGAACGAGTTGTTGGTGGAATACGGGTCCATCGACAAGGCATCGGCTGAGGCCGTCCATGTGAACGTTTTGGCATGTATGCCGGCCGATCCGAGACTTAGCGACAGCGCGAGGCCCAAGGTGGTCATTGCGCCTGTCACTGCTTTCATGGGGTGTTTCATCGTGCTAACTCCTTGTGGTTGAAATGATGCGAAAGTGGACTTTGGGAAGGAATATCAGGACGTGGATGCGTCCAGACGGGTGGTAAATATTGCTTTTTTGGCATGCATCGGGGCGGCTTTCTTGGGTTTCACAGGTGCTTTGAGGGCCCGGTTTGCGGGCGTACGTGCTGCCCTGGGTGACTCGCCCAAAGCCACCGACAAGTCGACCGCCTTGGATTCGTCGTCCAGTCGCAATTGGCGTTCGCAACCAATCAAATGGTCTTCCATGAGTCGTTCGGCCTCTTCGTGGCGGCCGGTCTCAATGGCATCCAGGATGTCCAGGTGTTCTTGTACCGAGCAGGTGTTGGTGCCGGGTTCGTCATACAACGCTGTCATAAGCGAGGTCTGCGCGACCACCCGTTTGAGGTGCTGATTCAATGCAGAGTTGCCAGTAGCGGCGGCCAGGTCCAGATGGAACTTGCCCGCCAACCGGATGTAGCGGCCGGTGTCACCCGCCTCGTTGGCCTCACGTTCCTCGCCGACCTGCAGGCGCACTTCGTTAACCCAGGGCTGGCAGCCGCCACATCGAGCCAAGGCGCGCACCACACCTGTCTCCAGAATGCGGCGCAGTGCGTACACGTCACGGGTGACCGCCACCGACGGTCGGGCCACAAACGCGCCACGGTTAGGAACCTGCTCCACCAGCTCTTCGCCAGCCAACCGGTCGAGCACTTTGCGCAGGGTACCCCGCGAGGTGCGCAGAATTTGACACAGATCGATCTCGGGTAACTTGGTGCCCGGCGGAAGGCGATGCTCAAAAATCGCTTCGGCCAGTCGGAGCTGCACCCGTGCTTCTTCACGCGTGGCTTTGCTGATATCGGATGTCAGGGAATTGTTGGCACCTGAGGCAATCATGGAGGGTTCACAATATGGATTGTTAACAATGTTGCGATGTTATGTAGCACATTGCTCATCAACAATCCGTACATACCCGAATACGATATTTCGGTGCACCATGCTGCAAAAACAACGATATAGGAGCTCATGACAGGTATTCATGCACCCTAATCAGCAAAAACTGTGCCTGCTTATTTGTGCGGTGTAGCCCTCTTTTTACAATCTTATGCAGTGAAATGCACCTTAATGGTCAGACCTGAATTTAATATTGTGAACAAAATGGTGCAGATTTACCAGCAGGATCTTCCCACCATCCTCGGTGGTCGGTGTTGTATTTCGACCGTAGGTTGCTGCGACTGGCCTAGCGCGTCAACAGCACCGCAGCATCAAGTTGGTAGGCCATACGCATTCATCATCTGGCCTGACCACAGGCGGAACGAGCCCGCCCAAACCCCACGGAACACGCAGGTACAGGCGAAAAAAAGCCCAACTGAAAACAGTTGGGCTTTCTATGTATGGTGGTGGTGTGCTGCCAGAGGGCAAACGAATTTGGAATAGCGTTCCCCGGTCCCGACTTGGCACAGCTAGATAGTGCGAAATCGCTCGTCGTTTCTCAGTGAAACCCAGCAACTTCAAGCATCAAGTTCATCAATTTGCAGACGGCGGTTCAAATCCGTAAAACACTATTGGAACTGCGACCACAGACTTCAATTTTCCAATCAGCCCTGCTTGCCGGGCGGCCCCCCCACCTTGTTGACAACACCCCACTCTCCTGATATCTTTAAGATATCTAATTCCAAAGGAGCCAGAAATGAAAGTTGCAGCAGCTCAGATCGCCTTCCGTTATCGACCGCAAGACAGCGCAACGGGCGTGACCCGCACAACGACCAAACGTCTGGCTGATGTTTTGGGCGTTGACGAAACACAGGTGATTCACCTGGCGCTGCATGAGCTTGCCACTAAGTTCCTCCCCCAATACGAGGCAGATGAGGGAGCTTTGACCAAAGCCCAATTCAATCAGGTTAAAAAATCAGCCCCCAAGGCCAAAGGCAGCACCGTCCGTAGCAGTCTATTTGAATTGGAAAATACCTGATGCGCTGGTGGCCGGAACCCACGGCTGGCGAAATCGTCTGGTGCCACTTCCCCGACAACATTCACCCCAAACCCAAACCCAAACCCAAACCACGCCCTGGCCTCATTGTTTCGACCAAGGAAGATGACGAAGGCATGATCTTCGTGAGCTTGGCGTATGGAACCAGCCAAAAGACGGACCGTCTCTTCAGCGGGGAATTCAGAATCGCAAAGAGAGAGCAACCTAGTGCATATACCAGCGCCGGTTTGAGCTACGACACCAAATTCGACCTAAGAAACGTTCTTGAGCTCCCGTTCAACGACGCCTACTTTTCGGTCCCACCGCATGCGCCATACGGCCAAATCCCAAAACTCGGAACTCTGCATCCGAGCATGGTCCGGATTGCCGCCACCGCTTTTGCGGCAGCAAGTAAATAGAGGCATTCATGGCTATCGGTAGATGGATCGGTGTCATCGAACGCAGTACTGAGTGCAGCCAAATTCCGTGCACGCTGACTGGCAATGTCTAGGTTCGCCCTGGTCGTGGCAAAACTACCGCCAGCGCCCTTGTTATAGCCCGGAATATGCTGCTTGAGGCGCGTTAGAACCTCGTCACGGTGAAGCGGATGGTCGCTCAATATGGTGCGGCCTGCCGTGACCAGCTAAGGCAACTTGTCCACTCGCAAACGCGTTCGGGAGTGGGTGGCTAACTTTCTTCATGAACGGCGCGACTTTGATCAGTTGCTTGCGGTTGTCGCAAACGAGCGTGCGCTCGACAGGAGTTGGCGCAGTTTGAGATTCTGAGTGGCGCAGTTTGCCGAACTGCGCCAGCTTTGACGACAACTACGCCAAATAACAGTGTGTGCCATCACGGCAAAGAGCTACTCGCCTTTCAACTTGACTTACAGCCAGAAGCACGCGTTCATTGGTTTTTATTCA
>JAQSDS010000058.1 GCA_029946045.1 Rhodoferax sp. | reverse complement strand
GCGCCGCCGTGGTCAACCCCAAAACCATCAGCATGAGCGACACCGTGGCGGTCATGACCGGTGCCAAGACCGTCGACGAACTTCCAGAGAACGCCCATGCTTAAAGGAATCAACCCCCTGCTCACGCCCGAGCTGCTCGGCATCATGATGGCCATGGGCCACGACGATGCACTGGTGCTGGCCGATGCCAACTTCACTGCGCAAAGCGTTGCGGCTGGCAAGCCGGTGATCAGGCTGCCCGGTGTCTCGATGCTGGACGCAGTGCAAGCGGTCAGCTCGCTGCTGCCGCTGGCGGCCGACGTGGCGCACCCGGTGGCCTTCATGGCGGTCACTGGCCAGCCCGACAGTTACCGCTCGGCCTTGCAGCGTGAAGTCATTGCGCTCATCACACCCGAGTTGTTGCCAAATCAATCCGTCGAACCGGTCGAACGTTTTGCATTTTATGACCGGGCCCGCGCCGCTTTTGCGATCGTGGTCACCGGTGAAAAGCAGCCCTTTGGCAACTTCATTTTGCGCAAGGGCGTCATCGGCGAAAATCTGCGTCCATGACCCCTCCCCGCCCCGCTTTGCCGACAGCCAGCCCCACGCTGCTGCGTCCACGCGGCTCCAACCATGTGGGCATGCGCCAGTTCAATGAACGGGTGGTACTGCAGGCCATTCGCCTCAACGGCAGTCTGCCCAAAGCCGAGCTGGCCCGGCTGACGGGCCTGACGGCGCAAACCATCGGACTGATCACGGCCCGGCTCGACGAAGACGGTTTGATCCTTAAGCAGGACCGGGTACGCGGGCGCATCGGCCAGCCCTCGGTGCCGCTGTCACTGAATCCGGATGGCGCCTTTGCCATCGGCATCAAGATCGGACGGCGCAGTGCCGACTGGCTGCTGGTGGATTTTGCCGGCCAGGTGCGCCAGCGCCAGAGCCTGGACTACGTGTTTCCCGATGCCAACGCGCTGTTGCCCGAGATCAACCAACGCCTGAACGCCATGCGAGATCAGTTGGGGGACCTGAAAGATCGCCTGGTCGGCATCGGCGTGGCAGCACCGTTTCAACTGGGTGGCTGGCACAAGATGCTGGGGCTCTCGGAATCGCAATCTGAAGCCTGGAACCAGATCGACCTGCGCGCCCAGGTGCAGGCCATGACGGATGTGCCGGTCAGCTTTGCCAAGGACACCTCGGCCGCCTGCGTGGCCGAACTGGTGGCCGGGCGCGGACGGGACCTGAAAAATTTTCTGTACTTGTTTGTTGACACCTTTGTTGGCGGTGGACTGGTCATCAACTCGCACTTGCACCCTGGCGTTCATGGCAATGCCGGTGCTGTGGCTTCCCTGCCCTCCAGCATCGCCCAGGGCCACTCGGTACCACCGCAACTGATTCACCATGCCTCGCTGTGGGAGCTTGAACAACGCCTGACGGCCAAAGGTCTTGACCCGCACGGTGCCTATGACGACCGGGCGCTCAGCGCCGCTTTTGAGTCCGAAACCCGAGCCTGGGTGAAACAGGCCGCCAACGCGCTGGCGCATGCCGTGGTCAGTGGCACGGCCTTTCTGGACATTGACGCCGTCGTGATCGATGGCTCATTCTGTCGCCCCTTGCTGGCGCTGCTGATCGCAGAAACCAGACAGGCCCTCCAAGACTACAACTGGGAAGGCCTGTGGCAGGCCAATGTGATTGCCGGCGAGGTCGGGCCCGATGCCCGCGCACTGGGTGGCGCGCTGATGCCGCTGCATGCCAACTTTGCGCCGGATCAGGACCTGTTTTTGAAAACGGGCACCTGAGCCTGACTCAGGCCGTCTTTTTTCGCCCTTTCCAGGCACCAAAAAGCACCACCAGGCCAGGTACCAGAATCATCGCCCAGATGATTTTGTCGAGGTGCAATTTGACCCAGGGAATGTTGCCAAAGAAATAGCCCACCGTGACGATGCCGCCCACCCAAAGCGCACCTCCCAGCACATCAAAAAACGTGAAGCGGCTACGTTTCATTTGCGCTACGCCCGCCACAAACGGTGCAAAGGTACGCAAGAAAGGCATGAAACGCGCGGCCACAATGGTGATGCCACCATATTTTTCATAGAACGCGTGGGCTTGGTCAAACGCCTTCTTGTTGAACCAGCGCGAGTCTTCCCAACCAAACACCTTGGGCCCGAAGTAATGCCCGATGGTGTAGTTGGACTGGTTACCCAGCACGGCGGCGGCAAACAACAGGCCCACTGACAGCGGATAACTCATCAGCCCGACGCCACACATGGCCCCCACCACAAACAGCAGCGAGTCACCCGGTAAAAACGGCATGACGACGACACCGGTCTCGACAAAGATGATCACAAAGAGCAGCGCATAGACCCACACGCCATAGCTTTGCACGAAGGCCTCCAGGTGTTTGTCAACGTGGAGGATGAAGTCAATTAAAAATGAGAAGAATTCCATAGCGGGCGATTATCCCCGGCATCAGTTCACCTTCATGCCATACAGGTACCTACTCTGTCTGAGCTTGAACTGTCGAGTCCAAGCATTTCAAATAATGAACGAATAATTACAAATTGCCTATTGATTGATTTGAATCAAGCAAAGTCAAGTCCAAAACCAAGGGTTAACCCTAGGAATGATTACAGTTGAACCTTCTTTGAAGGAGTTGAAGTGGACATTTTTCTACAACTGATCGTGATACTGGTTTGCCTGTTTTATGGCGCCAGAAAAGGCGGCGTGGCCCTGGGGCTGCTGGGCGGGATTGGCATTGTCATCATGACCTTTGTCTTTGGCCTCAAGCCCGGCAAGCCACCGGTCGATGTGATGCTGACCATCATCGCCGTGGTGGCGGCATCTGCCACGCTGCAGGCCTCGGGTGGTCTCGAAGTGATGCTCAAGGGCGCTGAAAAACTGCTGCGCCGCAACCCCAAGTACATCTCGATCCTGGCACCATTCGTGACCTGTTTCCTGACCATTCTTTGCGGCACCGGCCACGTGGTGTACACCATGCTGCCGATCATTTACGACATTGCCATCAAGAACAATATCCGGCCCGAGCGGCCCATGGCAGCATCGTCCATTTCCAGCCAGATGGGTATTCTGGCCAGCCCGGTGTCGGTGGCTGTGGTGTCACTGGTGGCGTTTCTGGCCAAGGTGCCGGTGGACGGCCATGTGATCGACTTCATTCAGGTGCTCTCCATCACCATTCCATCGACCCTGGCCGGTGTGCTGTTCATTGGCATCTTCAGCTGGTTCCGCGGCAAGGACCTGGACCAGGACGAAGAGTTTCAAAAACGCATTGCTGATCCGGAACAGCGCAAGATTGTCTACGGTGACAGCGCCACCCTGATGGGCAAAACCCTGGGCAGCGGCCAGTGGACCGCCATGTGGATTTTCCTCGGTGCCATTGTGGTGGTGGCCTTTTTGGGCGCCTACCCCGGCCTGCGTCCGGCCTTCGAAGGCAAGCCACTGTCGATGGTGCTCACCATCCAGATGTTCATGCTCTTGGCTGGTGCCCTGATGATCCTGTTCACCAAAACCGACCCATCGGCCATTGGCAAAACCGAGGTCTTTCGCGCCGGCATGATCGCGGTGGTGGCCGTGTTTGGTATCGCCTGGATGGCCGACACGGTGTTCGAAGCTCACCTGCCCGAATTGAAAGCAGCGCTCTCTGAACTGGTGCAGACCCAACCCTGGACTTACGCCATTGCCCTGCTGCTGGTGTCCAAACTGGTGAATTCGCAGGCTGCCGCCATCAGTGCCATGGTGCCGGTGGGTCTGGCCATTGGCGTGCCGCCCGGCTACATCGTGGCCTTTGCCGCCGCTTCCTATGGTTATTACATCCTGCCCACCTACCCCAGCGACCTGGCTGCCATCCAGTTTGACCGCTCTGGCACCACCCGCATCGGCAAGTATGTGATCAACCACAGTTTCATTATTCCGGGGCTCATTGGTGTCAGCACCTCTTGCGTCATGGGCTACCTGCTGGCCTCAGCCAGTGGGTTGATTTAATGATCGAGCCCGGGCAAACACCGCCATTTGCCCGTCACCCGGACACCTAAAATGCCCGGGTGAACACTGACCCAACACCCCCAACATCTTTTTCTCGCCGCCCCATCCGTGAACTCCCGGACACCCTGATCAGCCAGATTGCGGCCGGCGAAGTGGTGGAGCGGCCCGCCTCGGTGGTGCGTGAACTGGTGGACAACGCGCTCGATGCTGGCGCCAGCCAGATCACGGTTCGGCTGCTGGCCGGTGGTGTGCGCCTGATCAGCGTGGAAGACGACGGCTCGGGCATCCTGCCCGAAGAGCTTCCGATAGCGCTCAAGCGCCACGCCACCAGCAAAATTGGCAGCCTGGCCGACCTGGAATCTGTTGGCACCATGGGTTTTCGCGGTGAAGCCCTGGCCGCCATCAATGCCATTGCCGATTGCGCCCTGCTGTCTCGCGTCAGCGGCCAGGCCCACGCCTACCTGCTCGAAGGCCAGACTGGCGAAATCACGCCGGTGGCGCGGAGCACGGGCACCACGGTCGAGGTCAAGGAGCTGTTCTTTTCAACGCCTGCACGACGCAAGTTCCTCAAGACCGATGCCACCGAGCTGGCGCACTGTGTCGAGGCGGTGCGCCGGCACGCGCTGGCGCGCCCCGACGTCGGTTTTGCCATCTGGCATGAAGGCAAGCTGGTGGAGCAATGGCGGCGCTGCGGCGAGGCAAACAGCCTGCCCGCGCTGGAACAGCGCCTGGCCGATGTACTGGGCGCAGATTTTGTGGAGCGCTCGGTGTGGGTTGACTTTTCGACCCATGCCGCGCCGGGTCGCCCTGCCTACGCGCCCGTCATCCGGGTCTGGGGCCGGGCCGGCCTGCCCGACGCCGCGCGATCGCGTGGCGACCAGCAGTTTTGTTATGTCAACGGCCGTTTTGTGCGTGACAAGGTCATCACCCACGCCGCCCGCAGCGCCTATGAGGACGTGCTGCATGGCCAGCGCCAGCCGGTTTATGCGCTCTACATCGAGATTGACCCGACGCGGGTCGACGTCAACGTGCACCCAACCAAGATCGAGGTGCGTTTTCGCGACAGCCGCGAGGTGCACCAGGCAGTGCGCCATGCGGTGGAAAGTGCGCTGGCAGCACCGCGTGCCGGGCAGACCGCCCCCGGCAGCCCCGCTGGCGTGGCCAGTCTGTCAGCGTGGCCGGCCCAGGCCAGTGACGGGGGTCAGGCGTTGGTACCCACTGCCGACCCATCCGAACGCCCGTTGACGCCTTTTTCCTACACCCAGGCGCCGATGCGGTTCGACGCCCCGGTGGGCCACAGGGTCAACGACTTGGGCGCGCTGTGGGCACCAAGCCCAGCCGAGGCACCAAGCGCCTTGCCCGCCGGCGACTGGCCTCTGGGCCGGGCATTGGCGCAACTCAAAGGCATCTACATCCTGGCGGAGAATGCCCAGGGTCTGGTCATTGTTGACATGCACGCGGCGCACGAGCGCATTGTTTATGAGCGGCTCAAGGCACAGTGGGCGGCGGCCCAAGGCGGGTCTTGTTTGCCCAGCCAGCCGCTGCTGATCCCGGCCGCCTTTGCCGCCACACCGCTGGAGGTAGCCACCGCCGAAACCCATACCGCCACCTTGCTGCTGCTGGGGCTTGACATCACACCGTTCTCGGGCAAGACGCTGGTGGTGCGCGCCGTGCCAAGCACGCTGGCGCAAGGCGATGCCGTCGAACTGGCGCGCAGCGTGCTAACCGAATTGAGCCAGCACGAGGCCAGCAGCGTGGTGCAGCGCGCCCACAACGAGCTGCTCGGCACCATGGCCTGCCACGGCGCGGTGCGCGCCAACCGGCATTTGACGCTGGAAGAAATGAACGCGCTGCTGCGCCAGATGGAGGCCACCGAGCGCAGCGACCAATGCAACCATGGCCGCCCCACCTGGCGCCCCGTCAGCTTGCGCGAGCTCGATGCCCTGTTCATGCGTGGTCGGTAAACCCGCCAGCGCGACCACCCCTTGTTGATGAAACCCCGCCATTTTGTTAAGTCCTTTTAAACAGCTGATACGCCACCCGGCGCAACGCAACCGTCTCACCTCCGAGCTGCGCGGTCTCTGGCACCTGGCCTGGCCGATTTTGGTCGGGCAGTTGGCCTACGTCGGCATGGCGGTGGTCGAAGTCGCCATGGCGGGCCATGCCTCGGCGCAGGATCTGGCGGGCGTGTCGCTGGGCGTGTCGATCTGGAACATGCTCATCATCAGCATGATGGGTGTGATGATGGCCATCAACCCGGTGGTAGCCCACCATATGGGTGCGCGAGATCTGCGGCAGGTGCCCCATGTGGTGCGACAAGCCTTGTGGAAAGGCCTCTTTGTGGGCCTGGTGGCCATGGGCCTGGCCAACCTGGCTTCGCTGCTGTTTGATCACATGACGCTGGAGCCCTATGTGCACGATCTGGCACTTGGTTTTGTCCGCGTCACCAGCGCCGCCATGCCGCTGTTTGCCTGCTACCGCGCACTTTACGGTTACAGCACCAGCATCAACCAGACCAAGCCGCTGATGGTGATTGCGCTGTTGTCGCTGGGCTTGAATGTGATCAGCAACGCGCTGCTGGTGTTTGGCCTGTTCGGCTTCCCCCGGCTCGGCGGCCTGGGCTGTGCCTGGGCCACCCTGATCTCTGTGGCCTTCAATCTGCTGGCCCTGCTGTGGTGGATGCAGCGCTCACCTGCTTACCGCGCCAGCTGGCCATTTGCCCACTTCGAGGCGCCGCACTGGCCCCAAATCAGAAGCCTGCTCAAGCTTGGGCTGCCGATTGGCGTCACCTACTTTGCCGAAGCCAGTGCCTTCAGCCTGATTTCGCTGCTGATTGCAGTTTTCGGCAGCACGCAAATGGCGGCGCATCAGATTGCGCTCAATTTCACCTCGCTGGTCTTCATGGTGCCGCTGAGCCTGGGGCTGGCATTGTTGACGCGGGTGGGCCAGTCGCTGGGTGCGGGTGAACCGGTGCTGGCGCGTTACCAGGCCTGGGTGGGGGTGGCACTGGGCCTGGGGTTCGCGGTGCTGTCCGCCACCTTGATGGCGCTGTTCAGCCGGCAAATCGCCAGCGCTTACACCAGCGACACAGCGGTGATTGCGCTTACCGCGCAATTGCTCATGCTGGCGGCGCTGTTCCAGCTCTCGGATGCGACCCAGGTGGTCACCAGTTGCGCCATTCGCGGCTACAAGGTCACGCGCGCGCCCATGGCGATTCACCTGACCGCGGTTTGGGTGTTTTCGTTGCCGCTGGGCTATGTGCTGGGCTTGGCGCCGGCCTGGGCACCTT
>JAQSDS010000057.1 GCA_029946045.1 Rhodoferax sp. | reverse complement strand
GCGCGCGGTGGGTGCCCGCGCCAGCCTGTTGCGCCGGGTGCAGCACATCGAACTGGCCGGCGTGGGCCTGCTGGCCGGCTTTTTAGCCTCTGTTGTGGCCAGCGCGGTCGGTTGGGCGCTGGCACGTTATGTCTTTGAGTTCGACTGGGTGGTGTCGCTGTGGGTGCCGCTGCTGGGCGCGCTGGCCGGTGCCGTGCTGGCGCTGGCAGCCGGTTGGTGGGGTCTGCGTGAGGTGCTCAATCGCCCGGTAGTGCAGACGCTGCGCAACGCGGCGCAGTGACGTTTGCTGCTTGAGCTCGCCATGACTGCCACTCGTAAAATTGCTAACCTATGAACATTGAAGAAAAACCCGCTTTCGACACCCCATTCGAATGGATCGGTGGCGAAGACCGCGTGCAAGCGCTGGTCAACCGTTTTTATGACCTGATGGACCTGGAGCCTGGTTACGCCGAGTTGCGGGTGGTGCACGGTTCGGTGCTGGACGATGCGCGGCAAAAGTTATTCTGGTTTTTGTGCGGCTGGCTGGGTGGTCCGCAGTATTTCACCGACCGTTTTGGTCACCCGCGCCTGAAAGCGCGGCACATGCCGTTCAAGATTGGCGTGGTCGAGCGTGACCAGTGGCTGGCGTGTATGGATCAGGCCATGACCGAGACTGGCGTGCCTTCAGCTCTGCATGAGCGTCTGAACAAGTCGTTTTTTCAGACCGCAGATTGGATGCGCAATCAGGCCGAAGTGCAAAAAATGCCAAATTTTTCCGGCTCTTGAGCAGGTAAACGGCCGAACCCCCTGTTTTTCCTTGCTAGAATACGAAGCTTAGCGGCTGTAGCTCAGTTGGATAGAGTATCTGGCTACGAACCAGAGGGTCGTGGGTTCAATTCCTGCCAGCCGCACCAAACGGATTGCCCTAGAACAGAGATGTTCTAGGGCTTTTTCGTTTTTGCGCCCTTGTTTAACGATCAGGCCCGCGATGCCATCAGCAGCACCACCAGGGCACCCGCGCCGCCATCGGCGGGTTTGGCTTGCACAAAGGCCAGCACCTCGTTTTTTTGTACCAGCCAGCTGTGCACGCGGCTCTTCAAAATGGGCGCTTTGCCCGGCGAGCCCAGGCCCTTGCCGTGCACCACGCGCACGCACCGAATGCCTTGTTTGTGTGCTTCCCGGATGAAAATGCTCAGGGCTTCGCGCGCGTCGTCGCGGCGCAGGCCGTGCAGGTCGAGCTGGCGCTGGATCGACCAGTCGCCGCGGCGCAGCTTGCGCGTCACATCCGGGCCGATGCCAGGGCGGCGAAAGCTCAGGTGTTCGTCGCTTTCGAGCAGGGTGGAAACATCAAACTCGTCGCTGATGGCTTCTTTCAAAACGGCTATTTCATCGCGCTGGTATTGCATGGCCTGCGGCATTTTGGGCGCGGGTTTGTGGTGCAGCTTGCGTTTGTCGGGCAGCGGTTTGACAGCGCCCGCTGCCCGGATGAACAAGTCCTTGTCGCTGGCGGCCTGTTTGACCGCCTTGACCTGCTGGCTGGCCTGCATGGCGCGCTGCTGCGCTTGTTCGGCAATGGCACGCTTGACCACTTTCAGGTCACCCAGCGCTTTGACCTTGACCGCTGTCACAGCAGGCCACGCTCGGCCATACTCAGCGCCTCGCCTGGCGCCACAATCACGTGGTCGAGCACCCGTACATCAATCAGCGCCAGGGTAGTTTTGAGGGTTTGTGTCAGCATTTCATCTGCTCTAGAGGGTTGCACCGAACCACTGGGGTGGTTGTGCGACAGCACCACGGCGGCGGCTTGGTGCTTGAGTGCCATCAACACGACCTCGCGCGGGTAGACACTGGTCTGGGTCAGCGTGCCCTGAAACATCTCAACAAATGAAATCAAACGGTTTTGTACATCCAGGAACAGCACAGCAAACACTTCCTGCTGACGCGCCGCCAGTTTCAGTTGTAAAAATTGCTTGACGGCGTCTGGTGTGGCAAACACGGTGCGCTCCTGCAACCTTTGCGACAGGGCGCGCCGGGCCAGCTCCAGCACCGCCAACAGTTCGGAGCGCTTGGCCGGGCCCAGGCCCTTGACCGGTTTGAGGTCTTCGGCGGTGGCGTTGAGCAGACCGGCTATGCCATCAAAGCCGTTTTGGCCATCGGCGCCAGGTTTGATGTCGAGCAGTTCACGCGCCAGTTGAAACACGCCTTTGCCCTTGATGCCAGTGCGCAGCAGCAGCGCCAGCAGCTCCACGTCGCTTAAAGCGCCAGGGCCGCGGGCCAGCATTTTTTCACGCGGGCGGGCATCGGGGGGCAGGTCTTTGAGGGGCATGGTGCAGGCTTTTACAATGGCTCGCAGTTTATGCCAGCACCCCGCAAGTTTTGACCGCGGGGGTATTACAGAATTTACAGGAATTCCATGACGACCTCTTGTCCAATCGTTCAACCCGGCTCTTTTCTGACACTGCACTACCGCTTAAGCGGCCCGGCCGGTGACGTGGTCAATACCTTTGCGTCCGCTCCGGCTACGCTCACCCTGGGCACCGGCGAGTTGTCGCCGGCCGTCGAGGCGCACCTGATCGGCCTGGCCGAGGGCACCCGCACCAGCATCGAATTGGCAGCGGGCGAGGCTTTTGGGCCACGCAGCCCGGACATGCAACAGTGGATGGCGCGCAAAGAGCTCATGGACCTGGGCGGCGCCAATGAGAGCTACGCCGTGGGCGATGTCGTCAAGTTCCCCACGCCTGACGGTCAGGGCGAATTTGCCGCTGTGATCATCGATTTTCGCAGCGACGCCAAGGGTGACGCGGTGTTGTTCGACTTCAACCATCCGCTGGCGGGCCAACCGGTGACGTTTGAAGTTCAACTGATTGGGGTGTTATGAAAAACAATGGCAGGGTCGAGGTGTTGCTGGCCGAGCCGCGCGGCTTTTGCGCCGGGGTGGACCGCGCCATTGAAATTGTGGAGCGTGCGCTGGCCAAGTTTGGCGCACCCATTTACGTGCGCCATGAAATTGTGCACAACACCTATGTGGTGAACGACCTGAAAACCAAGGGTGCGATTTTTATTGAAGATCTTGACGATGTACCTGCTGGTGCCACGCTGGTATTTTCGGCCCACGGTGTGAGTCGGGCGGTGCAGCAAGAGGCTGCCGCGCGCGGCTTTCGTATTTTTGACGCCACCTGCCCGCTGGTGACCAAGGTGCATGTGGAAGTGGCCAAGCTGGCCAAAGAAGGCTATGAATTCATCATGATTGGCCACAAGGGCCACCCCGAGGTGGAAGGCACCATGGGCCAGTTGGACAGTGGCATCCATCTGGTGGAAGACGTGGCCGACGTGGCGCGCATCGAGCCGGCCCAGACAGCCCAACTGGCCGTGGTGACGCAAACCACCCTCAGCGTCGACGACGCCGCGGCCATTGCGGCGGCGATCAAGGCCCGCTTTCCTAACGCGCGCGAGCCCAAGCAGCAAGACATTTGTTACGCCACGCAGAACCGCCAGGACGCTGTCAAACTGATGAGTCCGCAGGTCGATGTGGTGGTGGTGGTGGGCAGCCCCACCAGTTCCAATAGCAACCGCCTGGCCGAAGTAGCGCGCAAGTTGGGCACGCCCGGCTACATGGTCGACAGTGCCGACGAACTGCAGCAGCAATGGTTTGAGGGCTGCAGCCGGGTCGGGCTGACTGCCGGTGCCTCGGCCCCCGAAATTTTGGTGACCCAGGTGATTGCGCGCCTCAAGGCCATGGGCGCGGTGTCGGTGCAGCGTATGCCCGGCGACCCCGAAAGTGTCAAGTTCCCGCTGCCCAAGGGCCTGCGCCTGGAGCAGAATGAAGAAGACCAAGCACAAGAATAGCTGTCATTGCGCGGCTCGCCATGACAGCGCACCTACCTAACTCAATCAGAAAATCATGCTAGACATTACCCTGCTGCGCAAAGACCTGGCCCAAGTGGTTGCCCGCCTGGAGACCCGCAAGAGCCCGCAAGCTTTTTTAGACGTGGCGGCCTTCACCCTGCTGGAGACCGAGCGCAAAACCATCCAGGTCCGTACCGAGGCGCTGCAAGCCCAGCGCAATGCGTCAAGCAAACAAATCGGCCAGCTCAAGGCCAAGGGCCCGGCCGGCGCTGCCGAGGTGGACGCCGTGATGGCCCAGGTGGCAGGCATCAAGGACGAACTGGAGACCTCCAGCAAGCGCCTGGACCAAATTCAGCTGGACATGCAAAACTTGCTGCTGGCCGTGCCCAACCTGCCGCACGAGAGTGTGCCGGTGGGGGCGGACGAGCATGGCAACGTGGTGGCGCGCAGCTGGGGCACACCCCGCAGTTTTGACTTTGCAGTCAAGGACCATGTGGATGTCGGCACGCCGCTGGGTCTGGACTTTGAGATGGGTGTCAAGCTCACCGGTGCCCGCTTCACCGTGATGAAAGGCCCGGTGGCGCGCCTGCACCGCGCTCTGGCGCAGTTCATGCTGGACGTGCAAACCCAGGAGCACGGCTACACCGAGTGCTACACGCCTTACATCGTCAACGGCGACACGCTGCGCGGTACCGGCCAGTTGCCCAAGTTTGAGGGCGATTTGTTTGCCGCCAAAAAAGGCGGCCAGGAAGGCGAGGAGCAGCCTGACAACACCGCGCTGTACCTGATTCCCACGGCCGAAGTGCCGCTGACCAATTTTGTCCGCGACGTGGTGTTGGCCGAGGCCGAGCTGCCGCTCATGCTGACCGGCCACACCCCGTGTTTCCGGTCCGAGGCCGGTTCGGCCGGGCGCGATACCCGGGGTCTGATTCGCCAGCATCAGTTTGACAAGGTCGAGATGGTGCAGATCGTGCATCCCGACAAAAGCTACGCGGCCCTTGAAGTCATGACGGGCCATGCCGAAGCCATCCTGCAAAAGCTCGGTCTGCCCTACCGCGTCATGAGCCTGTGCACTGGCGACATGGGTTTTGGCGCCAGCAAAACCTACGACCTCGAAGTCTGGCTGCCGGCGCAAAACACCTACCGCGAGATCAGTTCGGTGTCCAACTGCGAAGCCTTTCAGGCGCGTCGTCTGCAGGCGCGCTTCAAGAACGCCAAAGGCAAAAATGAGCTGGTGCACACCCTGAACGGCTCCGGTCTGGCCGTGGGGCGGACTCTGGTGGCCGTGCTCGAAAACTACCAGAACGCCGATGGCTCGGTCACCGTGCCCGAGGCCCTGCGGCCCTATCTGGGCGGCTTGCAAAGTTTGCATGCCTAACCTTCAACGCATCTGCCTGATCGGTGCCGAGTGCACCGGCAAAACCACGCTGGCGCGGGCCCTGGCGGCGCATTTTGGCGGGCTCTGGGTGCCTGAGCATCTGCGCACTTTTTGCGAGTTGAACGGCCGCACACCCAGAGCGGATGAGCAGGCGGCCATCATGCGTGACCAGTTCGAGCAGGAAGAGCAGGTGGCTGCGCTGGCCTTGCAAACTGGCGCTGCCTATGTTTTTTGTGACAGCGCGCCGCTGCTCACCGCGATTTACAGTGACTACTATTTTGGCGACCGTTCGTTGTTTGACTGTGCCTACGCACTGCACGCGCGTTATGCCCTGACGCTGGTGCTGCAAGCTGATTTGCCCTGGCAGTCCGATGGTTTGCAGCGCGACGGTGAAGTCGAGCGCGCCTTGGTGCACACTTTGGTACAACATGCCCTGCAGGCCAAACACGTTCCCCATATCGAAGTCGCCGGCCAGGATGACGCACGCTTGCAGGCGGCGATTCTGGCGGTGGAGACCCTCACCGGTTGACTCTGCCGCCGTCCGTAATCCGGATGAAGCGCCGTGCAATCCGCTGAAAATAATAGGGGTCAGATTCCAATTAATTTCGCCTGACTTGGCCATAGGCACGGGTTTCTACGACTTTTTAGACCTTGCATTAGGTGCTACATTGCGTCGGCATAGGAGATAAGACCAATGCATGCCTCAGTGACAAGTCATATCGACCGGGTGCTTGCCTGCACATCGCGCAATTTTTTGCAGCCGATGGCTGGCGACGATACCTTGATTACCCGCTCCTGGACGCGTTGCGTCAGTGAGCACGGGCTCGACCCAACGCGCACCCAGCCCGCGCGCGTGCTCGACAACTGGCAATTGCGCGAGCATCAGGAGCAGATCGAATCATTTCTGCGGGTGGCGCGCGCCGGCATGGAGCAGTTGTACAAACGCGTGGCGCCGCTGGGTTATGTGCTGCTGCTGACCGATGCACATGGGGTTACCGTGGACTTTATTGGCAATGACCAGTGGGACCGGGAGCTCAAGCGCTCCGGCCTGTGTCTAGGCACCGACTGGAGCGAGTCGCACGCAGGCACCTGCGGCGTTGGCACCTGCATCGTCGAGCGCACGCCGCTCACATGCCACCAGGGCGACCATTTTGATGCCACCCACATCGGCCTGACCTGCACCACCGCGCCCTTGTTCGACCCGACTGGTGAGTTCATTGGCGTGCTCGACATCTCGGCGCTGAGCTCACCCAGCGAAAAGCCCAGCCAGCATTTGGCGCGCCACATGACGGTGATGTTTGCCAAGATGGTCGAGGACGCCAATTTCATGCGCCATTTCAGCGGCCACTGGATTTTGCGCCTGGGGGTGGACTGGGCACTGGTGGACGTGAGCGGCGAATGTATGTTGGCCTTTGATGCCGACGGCCAGATTGTGGGCGCCAACAGCGGCGCGCGCCACATGCTGGCCGCGGTGTCCGACGACGGTGTGGCGATGCCGCTGGTGGGCAAGCCCTTGACCTCGGTGTTCAAGGTCAGCATGGACGATATCTGGCGTGTGGCGCGCTCGGGGCTCAGCAGCGAGCGCACCGTGCTCAGCACCCATCGACACGAGCTGTTTTATGCCATGGCCACGCCGCCGCGCCACAGCAGCCGGGCGCTGCACCCGGCGGCGGTCACCCCCATGCAGGTCGATTGCCCGGCACTGGACCAACTGGCGGGCGACGACCCCACCATGCGCCGCCTGCTGGAGCAGGCCAAACGCCTAGTCAACAAACAGGTCAACATTCTGCTGCACGGCGAAACCGGCACGGGCAAGGAGCTGGTGGCGCGCGCCCTGCACACGTCGAGCCAGCGCGCCAAAAAGGCCTTTGTGGCGGTCAACTGCGCGTCGATTCCGGAGTCTCTGATCGAAAGCGAGCTATTCGGCTACACGGCGGGCAGTTTTACCGGCGGGCGCAGCAAGGGCGCGCCCGGGTTGATGTTGCAGGCCGATGGCGGCACGCTGTTCCTCGACGAAATTGGCGACATGCCTTTGAGTCTGCAGACCCGCTTGCTGCGCGCGCTGTCCG
>JAQSDS010000056.1 GCA_029946045.1 Rhodoferax sp. | reverse complement strand
AGCCCCAAGGCTTCAGAGGAGCCGTAGCGCTGCAAGGTGTAGTAGCCCTGCAGTCCAAAAACAAAGCCAACAAACAGGCCAGACACCGCAATGATGGCCAGCGAGTAGTTGCCCAAAAAGTGAATCTGGTCACGAATCAGGCCAAAGCGCTTCAAACTGCCGGGCAAGGTGGTAAGCAGGCGCACAAAAAGGCGGGCGCCCAGGCCCAAGTCGGCCAACTGACGCCGCGTGGCCAGACCGATGTCTGCAGGTTTGTACCAACTCATGCGCAGGCCTCCACACCAAAATCTTCGGCCACCGATGGGCCCGGATAATGAAATTGCACCGGCCCGTCGGACAAGGCATTCACATACTGGTAGACCAGCGGATCGGTACTCTGGCGCACCTGCTCGGGCGTGCCCTGCATGGCGATCTTGCCGTTGGCCAGAATGATCACATGGTCCGAAATGGCAAACGTTTGCTCCAGCTCGTGCGAGACAAAGACGCTGGTCAAGCCCATCGAATCATTGAGCTGGCGGATCAGCCGTGCTGCCGTGCCGAGAGAAATCGGGTCGAGGCCCGAGAAGGGTTCGTCGTACATGACCAGCTCGGGGTCGAGCGCAATCGCACGCGCCAGCGCAACGCGCCTTGCCATGCCGCCAGACAGGTCGCTGGGCATCAGGTCGTGAGCGCCGCGCAGGCCTACGCCGTTGAGTTTCATCAGCACAATGTCCCGAATCAGGGACTCGGGCAATTGGGTGTGTTCACGCAGCGGGAAGGCAACGTTGTCAAAGGCCGACAGGTCGGCAAACAGCGCGCCAAACTGGAACAACATACCCATGCGACGCCGCGCGGCGTAAATTTGCGCCTGGTTCATGGGTGTCACGTCCTGCCCGTCAAACAGCACCTGGCCAGATTGCGCCCGGTACTGGCCCCCCATCAAACGCAAGATGGTGGTCTTGCCGCCCCCCGAGGCGCCCATGAGCGCCGTCACCTTGCCGCGCGGGATCGACAAGGAAACGTTGCCCAGAATCACCCGCTCTCCGTACCCGAAGGTGAGATTGCGGAATTCGACAAGCGCGTCTGAAGAGGTTTTGGCCATGAAAAAATAGAAAGGCCGGGCAGTCCCGGCCTGTGGATCATAAGGGATTACACCTATGGACGCACCGGAGCAGCGCGATTGGCCTCTCCATCAGCGTGGCAAATCGCTGAACCCCATCAGGAATTCATCGACCGAACGGGCGGCCTGACGGCCTTCGCGGATGGCCCACACCACCAGGCTTTGACCGCGACGCATGTCGCCGGCGGCAAAAACCTTGGCAACATTGGTCGCATACCCCCCAGTGAAGTCGGTGCTGGCGCGGGCATTGCCACGGTTGTCCTTGTCGACAGCAAAAGCGTCGAGCACGGTAGCCACCGGGTTGACAAAACCCATGGCCAGCAGCACCAGGTCGGCCTTGTAGGTTTTCTCGGTGCCAGGGATTTCGACCATCTTGCCGTCTTTGAGCTCGATGTGCACCGTTGTCAGGCCGGTCAGCTTGCCTTTTTCACCGACGAATTCCTTGGTGGAAATGGCAAATTCACGGACACAACCTTCGTCGTGACTGGAACTGGTGCGCAGCTTCATGGGCCAGTAGGGCCAGGTCATGGGTCGGTTTTCCTCCACCGGCGGCTGCGGCATGACCTCGAACTGGGTCACGCTCAGTGCACCATGGCGGTTGCTGGTGCCAACGCAGTCGGAACCCGTGTCGCCGCCACCAATCACAATGACGTGTTTGCCGTCGGCGCGCAACTGGTTTTTGAGCTTGTCACCGGCGTTGACCTTGTTTTGCTGCGGAAGGAATTCCATTGCAAAATAAATGCCGTCCAGGTCGCGCCCGGGCACCGGCAGGTCGCGCGACTGTTCTGAACCGCCCGTCAGCAGCACAGCGTCAAAGTCGGCGTGCAACTGGGCAGGGGAAATGGTTTCCTTGGCCCAGTTGGTCACTTTAGAACCCTTGGGCATCTCCCCGACCAGCACACTGGTACGAATCGTCACGCCTTCCGCCTTGAGCTGCTCGACACGGCGGTCAATGTGCGTTTTTTCCATCTTGAAGTCGGGGATGCCGTAACGCAACAAGCCACCGACACGGTCATTTTTCTCGAACAGCGTCACGTCATGACCGACGCGCGCCAACTGCTGGGCGGCCGCCATGCCCGCCGGGCCAGAGCCGACCACGGCCACTTTCTTGCCCGTCTTGATCTGGGCCGGCTGCGGTGTCACCCAGCCGTGCTCCCAGGCCCGGTCGATGATGGCGTGTTCGATCGACTTGATGCCCACAGCGTCGTCATTAACGTTCAATGTGCAGGCCGCTTCGCAAGGCGCCGGGCAAATGCGCCCGGTGAACTCGGGAAAGTTGTTGGTGCTGTGCAGCACATTGATGGCTTCCTTCCAGTCGCCCTGAAAGACCAGGTCGTTGAAATCCGGAATGATGTTGTTGACCGGGCAACCGCTGTTGCAGAACGGCGTTCCGCAGTCCATGCAGCGTGCGGCTTGCTTGGTCGCCGCCTGGTCGTCAAGCCCGATCACGAACTCTTTGTAGTTTTTTAGGCGCTCGGGTACGGGTTTGTAGCCCTCTTCGACGCGTTCGTATTCCATGAAACCGGTAACTTTTCCCATGATATTTTTCCTTGGTCGTTGGTCCGTGCCGCT
Source organism: Rhodoferax sp. (assembly GCA_029946045.1). Lineage (GTDB taxonomy): Bacteria > Pseudomonadota > Gammaproteobacteria > Burkholderiales > Burkholderiaceae_C > Rhodoferax. The sequence goes on along the minus strand of JAQSDS010000056.1, from coordinate 4,667 downwards.
TTACTTGGCCGCCACCGCTTTAACTTCTTTGTGAGCCGCCACCTGAGCCCTGTCCGCCTTGGCTTGCGCACCTTTTTTGGCATGCAATTCACCCAGCGCACGCTTGTACTCGATGGGGAACACCTTGACGAACTTGAGACGTGAAGTCTCCCAGTTGTCGAGCAGTTCGCGGGCACGGCGGCTGCCGGTCCAGCGGTTGTGATCAGCCAGCATTTGCTTGAGCTGCTCTTCGTCGCTCAAGCCCCGGTGCCACAGGCTCGCGTCCAGCGCTTCCTGCTGCTCGGCCGTGGTCAGCACTTTTTCCAGCTTCACCATGGCCGTGTTGCAGCGCTTGGCAAACTTGCCGTCTTCGTCATAGACGTAGGCAACACCACCGCTCATGCCGGCAGCAAAGTTGCGCCCGGTCACACCCAGCACCGCCACCGTGCCACCGGTCATGTACTCACAGCCATGGTCACCCGTGCCTTCCACGACGGCGCTGGCACCCGACAGGCGCACGGCAAAGCGCTCGCCAGCAACGCCACTAAAAAAAGCCTCGCCACTGGTGGCGCCGAACATCACGGTATTTCCCACAATGGTGTTCTTGACGGCGTCGCCCCGGAAGTCGATGCTGGGGCGCACCACCACCCGGCCACCGCTGAGGCCCTTGCCGGTGTAATCGTTGGCGTCGCCAATCATGTAGAGCGTGATGCCACGCGCCAGGAAGGCACCAAAAGACTGGCCGCCGGTGCCCTCCAACTGGATGCGAATGGTGTCATCAGGCAGCCCTTCCGGGTGCACCTGCGTGACCGCGCCTGAGAGCATGGCGCCCACCGAACGGTTCACGTTGCGCGCCACCTCGATGAACTGGACCCGCTCACCCTTGTCGATGGCCGCACGGCTCTTGGCAATCAGCACGTTGTCCAGCGCCTTGTCCAAGCCGTGGTCCTGCTCTTCAAACTGGAAGCGCGGCACATCGGCTGGCACGTTGGGCTGCGCAAACAAGCGACTGAAGTCGAGGCCACTGGCTTTCCAGTGGTCAAGGCCGGGGCGGGTGTCGAGCAGGTCCGAGCGGCCGATCATGTCGTCAAACTTGCGGATGCCCAGCTGCGCCATGATCTGGCGCACTTCTTCGGCGATGAAGAAGAAGTAGTTCACCACATGCTCGGGCTTGCCGGAGAACTTGGCGCGCAACAACGGGTCTTGCGTGGCCACGCCCACCGGGCAGGTGTTGAGGTGGCACTTGCGCATCATGATGCAACCCTCGACCACCAGTGGTGCCGTGGCAAAACCGAATTCATCAGCACCCAGCAGCGCGCCAATGGCGACGTCGCGGCCAGTTTTCATCTGGCCGTCGGCCTGCACCCGAATGCGGCTGCGCAGGCGGTTGAGCACCAGCGTTTGCTGGGTTTCTGCCAGGCCGATTTCCCAGGGGCTGCCGGCGTGCTTGATGGACGACCAGGGCGAGGCACCCGTGCCGCCGTCATGGCCGGCAATCACCACATGGTCGGCCTTGCACTTGGCGACGCCGGCGGCGATGGTGCCAACGCCGATTTCACTCACCAGCTTGACACTGATGCCAGCCTTGGGTGCGACATTTTTCAGGTCGTGAATCAGCTGGGCCAGGTCTTCAATGGAATAAATGTCATGGTGCGGTGGCGGCGAGATCAAGCCAACACCTGGCACCGAATGGCGCAGGCGACCGATGTACTCCGACACCTTGGCACCGGGCAGCTGACCGCCCTCGCCCGGCTTGGCGCCTTGCGCCATCTTGATCTGGATCTGGTCGGCGCTGCCAAGATATTCGGCTGTGACGCCAAAGCGGCCGGACGCCACCTGCTTGATGCGCGAACGCAGCGAATCTGTAGGCAGCAAGGGAATGTCGACTTCGACCACGTCGTGCCCGATGATGTCAGCCATGGTCTGGCCCTGCTTGATCGGGATGCCTTTGAGTTCCTGGCGGTAACGCTGCGGGTCTTCACCGCCCTCACCGGTATTGCTCTTGCCACCAATGCGGTTCATGGCGATGGCCAGCGTGGCATGGGCCTCGGTGGAGATCGAACCCAGCGACATGGCGCCAGTGGCAAAGCGCTTGACGATCTCTTTGGCGGACTCAACCTGGTCCAACGGGATCGCTTTGGCGGGGTCGATCTTGAACTCGAACAAACCGCGCAAGGTCATGTGGCGCTTGCTTTGGTCGTTGACGATCTGGGCGTATTCCTTGTAGGTATTCCAGTTGTTGGCGCGTGTGCTGTGCTGCAGCTTGGCGATGGCGTCGGGCGTCCACATGTGCTCTTCACCGCGGGCGCGCCAGGCGTATTCACCCCCGGCGTCCAGCCGATTCGCCAGCACCGGGTCAGCACCATAAGCGGCCTTGTGCATGCGGATGGCTTCTTCGGCGATCTGAAACACGCCAATGCCTTCGACCTTGCTGGGGGTGCCGGTAAAGTATTTTTCGATGGTGTCGGTCGACAGACCAATGGCCTCGAACAACTGCGCGCCACAGTAGCTCATGTAGGTCGACACACCCATTTTGGACATGATCTTGGACAGGCCCTTGCCCACCGCCTTGACGTAGTTGTAAATGGCTTTGTCGGCACTCAAATCGCCGGGCAGATCCTTGCAGATGCTGGCCAGGGTTTCCATGGCGAGGTACGGGTGGATGGCCTCGGCGCCATACCCCGCGAGCACACCAAAGTGGTGCACTTCACGCGCGGTGCCAGTTTCGACGACCAGACCGGCCGTGGTGCGCAGACCCTCGCGCACCAGGTGTTGGTGAATAGCTGAGAGCGCCAGCAAGGCCGGAATAGCCACCTGGGTGGCACTCATGCCACGGTCGCTGATGATCAGGATGTTGTTGCCGTTTTTGATGGCGTCCACCGCCTCGGCGCACAGCGAAGCCAGCTTGGCCTCGACCCCTTCACGGCCCCAGGTCAGGGGGTAGGTGATGTCGATGGTGTAGCTGTGGAACTTGCCATGGGTGTGTTTGGCAATATCGCGCAGCTTGGCCATGTCGGCAAAATTGAGCACCGGCTGGCTCACCTCCAGGCGCATGGGCGGATTGACCTGGTTGATGTCAAGCAGGTTGGGCTTGGGGCCAACAAAAGACACCAGGCTCATCACGATGGCTTCGCGGATCGGGTCGATCGGCGGGTTCGTCACTTGGGCGAACAACTGCTTGAAATAGTTGTAGAGCGGCTTGTTCTTGTCGGACAGCACGGCCAGCGGACTGTCGTTGCCCATGGAGCCAATGGCTTCTTCGCCGTTAGCCGCCATCGGGGCAATCAGGAATTTCAGGTCTTCCTGGGTGAAGCCAAAAGCCTGCTGGCGGTCCAGCAAGTTGCTCTCTGACTCGGACGCGCTGGCGGGCTCGCCGCCACCCTGCACATCGTCCAGTCGAATGCGCAGGTTTTCGATCCATTGCTTGTAGGGTTTGCTGTTGGCCAGCGTGGACTTGAGTTCTTCGTCGTCGACCATGCGACCCTGCTCCAGGTCGATCATGAACATCTTGCCGGGCTGCAGGCGCCATTTGCGCACAATTTTGTTCTCAGGGAAGGGCAACACGCCGGACTCGGAGGCCATCACCACCAGATCGTCGTCGGTGATGCAGTAGCGCGACGGGCGCAAGCCGTTGCGGTCCAGCGTGGCACCGATCTGGCGACCATCGGTAAAGACAATGCTGGCCGGGCCGTCCCAAGGCTCCAGCATGGCTGCGTGGTATTCGTAGAATGCGCGGCGGCGCTCGTCCATGCTGGTGTGCTGCTCCCAGGGTTCCGGGATCATCATCATCACGGCCTGGCTGATCGGGTAACCCGCCATGGTCAAGAGCTCAAGGCAGTTGTCAAAGGTGGCGGTGTCGGACTGGGTAGGAAAGCTGATGGGGTAGAGCTTTTGCAGGTCAGCGCCCAGCACCGGTGAACTCATCACGCCTTCGCGTGCTTTCATCCAGTTGTAATTGCCCTTGACGGTGTTGATCTCACCGTTGTGCGCGACATAGCGATACGGGTGAGCCAGCGGCCACTCAGGGAAAGTGTTGGTGGAGAAACGCTGGTGCACCAAACCCAGCGCAGAGACGCAGCGCTGGTCTTTCAGGTCGAGGTAATAGGTGCCGACCTGGTCCGCCAGCAGCAGGCCTTTGTAAATGACCGTGCGGCTCGACATGCTGGGCACGTAATATTCTTTGCTGTGCTTGAGCTTGAGCGCCATGATGTGCTTGCTGGCGCATTTGCGAATCACATAGAGCTTGCGCTCCAGCGCATCCTGCACGATCACGTCGTTGCCACGACCGATGAAAATCTGGCGCAGGATGGGTTCTTTTTTGCGCACGTTGGGCGACATCGGCATGTCGCGGTCGACCGGCACATCGCGCCAGCCCAGCAGCACCTGGCCTTCGGCCTGGACCGCACGCTCGAGTTCTTGCTCGCAAGCCTGACGGCTGGCGTGCTCCTTGGGTAAAAACACCATGCCCACGCCGTATTCACCGGGTGGCGGCAGCGTGACGCCCTGCGCGGCCATTTCTTCGCGGTACAGCGCATCAGGCAGTTGAATCAGAATGCCGGCACCGTCGCCCATGAGTTTGTCTGCACCTACCGCGCCCCGGTGGTCCAGGTTCTCAAGAATTTTGAGCGCATTTTTGACGATGTCGTGCGACTTGACACCCTTGATGTGGGCCACAAAACCAACCCCGC
>JAQSDS010000055.1 GCA_029946045.1 Rhodoferax sp. | reverse complement strand
GGCAAACTTGAGCATCATGGCCGATGCCACCACCATCTCGCCACGGGCGGCCCGGCCAATGGCGTCAATCACTTCTTCGGGGTCCATGTCCTTGAGCAGGTAGCCCTTGACGCCGGCACGCAGCGCCGCCGACATGTCGTCTTCGCTGTCGCTCATGGTCAGGATCACCACCGGCACGTCGCAGCCGTCGGCGCGGATCATGCGCAGCACGCTCAGGCCGTCGGTTTGCGCCAGGCGCAGGTCCAGCACCAGCAACTGCGGGTCATGCTCACGGATCAGCGGCACCACCTGGTTGGGGTCGCCCGTGGTGGTCACCACCGACATGCCACCGCGATGCTCCAGCAGCTCTTTCAGGCCACTGCGGCAGAGCGAATGGTCATCTACCAGCATGACGCGTATTTTTTCTGTCATGTTGTCTTGTCTCCCTTAGGCGCCTCAAGCGGAATGCGCAAGCGCACCCGTGTCCCCACGCCGTCTTTGCTGCCAACCTCCAGCTGACCACCCAGGCGCTGGGCCCGGCTTTGCATGATGTCCAGGCCAAAATGGGTGGACGGCACCAGTGGCCGCGCGGACGTGATGATGGTGGACACATTGGGTTCGTCCATGCCAAGGCCGTCGTCCTCGATCACAAATTCAAGGTGTAGTGGTGTCTGGCTGATGCGCACCACCGCATGGCGGGCCATGGAGTGCTTGGCAATGTTGGCCAGCGCCTCCTGGATGATGTAGAACACCTGGACTTCCTGTTCGTCGCTCAGGTTCAGTTGAGGCACGGTGTTGCGAATTTCAAGCGCAATGGCGTTGCGGCTGAAATAACTGTCGGCAATGGTGGTGAGCGCGTGCATGAGCCCGAGCGGGTCCATGCGGGTCCTGAAGTAAGTCATGACTTCGCGCAGGTTGTCATGGACTTCGGTCACCGCTGTTTTTAGGTCAGAGAAATACTTCAGTGCCTGGGCTTCATCGTGCGCCTGAATGGCATCGCTCAGCAGCGGCAGCCGCATGCGGGCGTAGGCCAGGGTTTGCGCCAGTGCGTCGTGCACCTCATTGACCATTTCCTGGCGTTCTCTCATGACCGTGAGCCGCAGGCGTTCGCGCTCAATACGCGCATTGTGCAAGCTGAGCCCAAGCAACTGCCCGACCAGGCGCAGCAGGGTCTGGACTGAGGGTGGAATTCGCGAGTTGGTGTCGAAGAACAGGTTGTAGACGCCAAGAATCTGCTGGTTGTGGGGCAGCGAAATAGCCAGCATGCTCTTGCACTGGGACCCAAAATAGACGTTGCTACCGTGCTTGGCGCAGCTTGCCAGGTCATCCACCCACACCAGCACGTCGGTGCTGGCGGCGGTGCCGCACATGCCGCACTGGCGGTCCACCAGCCGCTCGGTTTCGACCACGATGTCGGGCAAACCCTGCTGGGCCACCAAGCGCATCGACTTGCCGTCATCTGTAGTTACCCGGACCGCCCCTGCTTGCGCGCCAGCCAAAGCAATGATGGAGCTCAAAAAACGCGACAGCAGGGTTTCCATGTCTTCGGGTTTGCCTGCGTCGGTGCTCAATACAGCCAACAGCTGAGCCGGATCTGCAGAGGCGGGTTGGACGAGGGTGGAAGTTGCTAAGGTCATGGTAAAGAATATTTCCAATGATCGTAGAACATTATTGGTAACTTATGTATTGCGGAAAACCATGGTTTCACAAGAATTATTTCTATGCTACCCATTTGGGCTACTTGCCCCCACCCTTGTCGGTGATAGACGCGCCGTGTGACCTTGTTTTTAATAGGGACACTTATTACAAAACGCCAAACGCATGTCTGTCATCCCGATCCACAACCCGCTGAACCCGGCGCTGCCCGGCGCCACCACCGAGACGCGCAACACCACTTGCTACATGTGCGCCTGCCGTTGTGGCATCCGGGTGCACCTGCGCAACGGCGAAGTGCGCTACATCGAGGGCAACCCCGAGCACCCGCTGAACCAGGGCGTGATCTGCGCCAAGGGCTCCTCGGGCATTATGAAACAGTATTCGCCGGCGCGCCTCACCAAGCCCCTGCTGCGCAAGCCCGGCAGCGAGCGCGGCGATGGCCAGTTTGAAGAGATCGAATGGGACACAGCTTTTGCCATGCTGGAGGGGCGCCTGCAAAAATTGCGCGCCACCGACCCCAAACAATTTGCCCTGTTCACCGGGCGCGACCAAATGCAGGCGCTCACCGGCCTGTTTGCGCGCCAGTTTGGTACCCCCAACTACGCTGCCCACGGCGGCTTTTGCTCGGTCAACATGGCCGCAGGCATGATCTACACCATCGGCGGCTCGTTCTGGGAATTCGGTGGCCCCGACCTGGAGCGTGCCAAGCTGTTCGTGATGATCGGCACCGCCGAAGACCACCACTCCAACCCCATGAAGAAGGAGCTGTCCAAGTTCAAGCGCGGTGGTGGGCGCTTTGTCTCGATCAACCCGGTGCGCACCGGCTACTCGGCCATTGCTGACGAATGGATCCCGATCAAGCCCGGCACCGACGGCGCCTTGTTTTTGGCACTCATCCACGAACTCATCAAACAAGGCCTCTACGACCGTGAGTTTCTGGCGCGCTACACCAACGCCGGCCAGTTGGTCAACCAAGACACCGCCAGCGACGACTTTGGCATGTTTGTGCGCACGCCTGAGGGCGACATCGTCAACCCGCTGCGCCCGGCCAACTTCAGCTGGTGGGACCGGCACAGCGAACAAAGCGTGTCTGACCATGCTGAGGGCGCCGACCCGGCGCTGCTGGGCCACTTCAAGATGCCCGACGGCACGCCCGCGGTGCCGGCCTTTCAGTTGCTTGAAGAACGCGTCAAACCCTACACGCCACAATGGGCCGAGGGCATCACCGGCATTCCGGCTGCCACCATCACGCGGCTGGCGCACGAGATGGGCATCACCGCGCGCGACCAAAAAATCGAGCTGCCCATTGCCTGGACCGACTGCTGGGGCAAGCGCCACCAATCTGTCACTGGCAACCCGGTGGCGTTTCATGCCATGCGCGGCCTGGCGGCGCACTCCAATGGTTTTCAGACCATCCGCTCGCTGTCCATTTTGATGTCCTTGCTGGGCACCATTGACCGACCCGGCGGCTTCAGGCACAAAGCGCCGTACCCGCGCGCCGTGCCACCCAACGCCCGCCCACCCAAGGGGCCGCAGGCGGTCAAAGCCAACACGCCGCTGGACGGCGCGCCGCTGGGCTGGCCCGAAAGCCCGGACGATTTGTTTGTCGATGAAGCCGGTGGCCCGGTGCGCATTGACAAGGGTTTTTCGTGGGAGCACCCGCTGTCAGCCCACGGCCTGATGCAAAACGTGATCACCAACGCCTGGCGCGGTGACCCCTACCGTATCGACACCCTGATGATTTTCATGGCCAACATGGCGTGGAACTCCACCATGAACACCTCCGACGTGCGCCAGATGCTCAACGACAAGCATGTCGATGGTGACCAGGCCGGTGACTACAAGATACCGTTTTTGGTGGTGTGCGACGCTTTCCAGTCTGAGATGACGGCCTTTGCCGACCTGGTCCTGCCCGACACCACTTACCTGGAACGCCACGACACCATGTCGATGCTGGACCGCCCGATCTCCGAATTTGATGGCCCCGTGGATGCGGTGCGCATTCCGGTGGTGGCACCCAAAGGCCAGTGCAAACCGTTCCAGGAGGTCATCGTCGAACTCGCCAGCCGGCTCAAGCTGCCGGCCTTCACCAACGCAGACGGCACACGCAAGTACAAGGGCTACACCGACTTCATCGTCAACTACGAAACCGCTCCGGGCTCAGGTATCGGCTTTTTGGCGGGCTGGCGCGGCAAGGGCGGCGAAAAATCCATGCGCGGTGAGCCCAACCCCAAGCAATGGGAGATGTACGAAAAGAACAACTGCGTTTTCCACTACCCCATGCCGCCCGAGCACCAGTACATGCGCAACTGGAACCTGGGCTACATGGAGTGGGCGCAAAAGGTGGGCATCCGGCGCGACAAGGACCCCATCGTCATCCACATTTATTCTGAATTTTTGCAAGGCTTTCGCCGCGCCGCGCAGGGCAAACGCGCGGGCAAGCAGCCGCCAGAGCATCTGCGCAAACGGGTCGAAACCTATTTTGATCCGCTGCCGTTTCATTACGCGCCGCTCGAAGAGCAGGCCACCGACATGGGTAAGTACCCGCTCAACGCCATCACCCAGCGCCCGATGGCGATGTACCACTCCTGGGACTCGCAAAATGCCTGGTTGCGCCAGATCCATACCCACAACTACCTGTTTGTGAACACCAAGACCGCCCAGGCCCAGGGCATTGCCGACGGTGGCTGGATGTGGGTCGAGTCGCAGTGGGGCAAAGTGCGCTGCATGTGCCGCTACTCCGAGGCGGTGGAGCCCGGCACGGTCTGGACCTGGAACGCCATTGGCAAATCCGCCGGCGCCTGGAACCTGACGCCTGACGCCAACGAATCGCAGCGCGGCTTTTTGCTCAACCACCTGATTTCCGAGGAGCTGCCGCTGGCGGGCTCCAAGGCCACGGTGTCCAACTCCGACCCCATCACCGGCCAGGCCGCCTGGTACGACGTGCGGGTGCGCATTTACAAGGCCGCCGAGGGCGAGCCTGAACAAACCTTTCCGCAGTTCAAGGCCGTGCCTGTGGCACCCGGCATGCGCCAGGTGCTGCCGCGCATCCAGGCCTATTTCGCCGGCAGGGGAGACAACAAATGACCCAACTGGCCTTGGTCATCGACCTCAATGTGTGCGTGGGCTGCCACGCCTGCGTGACCAGCTGTAAGCAGTGGAACACTTCCGGCACCGCAGGTGCCCTGGCTGACCTCAACCCCTACGCGGCCGACCCTAACGGCACCTTTTTTAACCGGGTGCAGACCTTTGAAGTGGGCGAGTACCCGAACACACAAACAGTGCACTTTCCCAAGAGTTGCCTGCACTGCGAAGACCCGCCCTGTGTGCCGGTGTGCCCCACGGGTGCCAGCTACAAACGCGCCGAAGACGGCATTGTGCTGGTCGACTACGACAAATGCATCGGCTGCAAATACTGCAGCTGGGCCTGCCCTTACGGTGCGCGCGAGTTCGACGAAGAGCGCAAGGTCATGACCAAGTGCACGCTGTGCGTGGACCGCGTCACCGACACCAAGCTGCCCGAGCCCGAGCGCAAGCCCGCCTGCGTGCTGGCCTGTCCGTCCAACGCCCGGCTTTTTGGCGACGTGCACGACCCCGAGTCGGTGGTTTCCCAGGCCATCGCCGAGCGCGGCGGCTACCAGCTCATGCCCGAGTGGGGCACGCGCCCGGCCAACCATTACCTGCCGCGGCGCAAGACCGAAATCCGCATTCACCCCGAGGACCTGGAGCGCGTCGACAACCCGCTCAAGCTCGACGGCAAACAGCCCGACTACGCCGGCCGCGGTGCCGGGCGCGAAGACTTTGCAACCTGAACCTCGGACACAACGACGATGCAACCCGCTTTTTCTGTGATCTTTTTAACCACGCTCGCCGGTGCGGCGCAAGGGCTGTTTCTGGCCCTGTACGGCACCGAGCTCAGTGGCCTGGGAGCGCTGTCTGCACCCGAGAGCCAGCAGTTTCTGGCGACGGCCAGTGCCGTGGCCCTGGTGCTGACCGGCCTGGGCTTGCTGGCCTCGTTTTTGCACCTGGGGCACCCCGAGCGTGCTTGGCGCTCGGCCACCATGTGGCGCACCTCCTGGTTGGCGCGCGAGGTGATTGCCCTGCCGCTGTTCATGCTGGGCCTGTTTTTGTATGGTGGCGCGCATTGGTTTGGCCTGGGCAACACCCGGCTGATCGGTGCAGTCACGGTGCTGCTGTGTCTGGCGCTGTTTGTGGCCACGGCCATGATCTATGCCTCGGTGCGCTTTTTGCAGGAATGGGCCAGCCCCCTGACCCTGGTCAACTACCTGCTGCTGGGTTGTGCCTCGGGCCTGACCTTGGCGACGCTGCTGGCCGCTGGCATGGGTGTGTCGGCGCTGGTCAGCCCCTATGCCTTTGCTGCAGCGTCACTCACGCTGCTAGCCTGGGTGACGCGCAGCGCCTCGCTCATGCGCAACGCCCGGCTCAAGCCCAAGTCCACCCTGCAAAGCGCCATTGGCATCAAGCATCCGCGCATCGTGCAAAAGGCGCAGGGTTTCATGGGTGGTTCGTTCAACACCCGCGAATTCTTTCATGGCCGCAGCGCGCAGCTGCTGCGCTCGGTCAAGTGGGCGTTTTTGCTGCTGGTGTTTCCAATGCCGCTGTTGTGTCTGGCGCTGGGCGCGAGTGCGATGTCTGTCGCCTTGCTGTTCCTGGCTTTTGCGCTGCAGTACCTGGGTTTGCTGGCCGAGCGCTGGTTCTTTTTTGCCCAGGCCAACCACCCGCAAAACCTGTATTACCAAACGATCTCCTAAGCACGCCTGTTCATGCTAAAGCTCCTTTTACGCTCACTGGCGACGCTCAGAACCACCGGCATGCTGGCCATGGTGTGGGTGCTGCTGGCGGCTCCGGCGCATGCTGCCAACAGCGTGGTTCCCGCCAGCACCATGCCTTGGTGGTTCTGGCCACTGGCGCTGTTTGTGACCTGTTTCCTGATCGGCATCGTGGCCGTGCCGGCAGGCATTGGCGGGGGCACGTTGTTTGTGCCCATCATTGGCGGTTTTTTCCCCTTTCACCTTGATTTTGTGCGCGGCGCGGGTTTGCTGGTGGCGCTGGCCAGCGCGCTGGCGGCCGGGCCCATGCTGTTGCGCGGCGGCCTGGCCAGCGTGCGACTGGCCTTGCCACTGGCGCTGCTAGCCTGCATGAGCTCGATCGGGGGGGCGCTGCTGGGCCTGGCGCTGCCGGCGTCCGTCATCCAGATGGCGCTGGGCGTGATCGTGCTGGGCATTGTGGTGCTGATGCTGGCGGCTAAAAAATCAGAGTTTCCTCATGTCGCGCAGCCTGACCGTTTGTCGAGCGCCTTGGGCATGCACGGTGTTTTTATTGACGGCGCTTCGGGCCGTGCCATTGACTGGCAGGTGCACCGCACGCCGCTGGGTTTGCTGGTGTTTTTACTCATCGGCGTCATGGCCGGCATGTTCGGCATTGGCGCTGGCTGGGCCAATGTACCGGCCCTCAATTTGCTGATGGGCGTGCCGCTCAAGGTGTCTGCCGGCACCTCGGGCCTGGTGCTGTCGCTGGTGGACTCTTCTGCTGCCTGGGTTTATCTGAATCGCGGCGCGGTCCTGCCCATGGTTGCTGTGCCGTCTGTGGTGGGCATGATGCTGGGCGCCCGCATTGGTGCGCGCTTGCTGCATGTGCTCAAGGGTTCGGTGATCCGCAAGATGGTGATTACACTGTTGCTGTTTGCCGGTTTGCGCGCTTTGCTCAAAGGCTTGGGCGTGTGGATTTGAAGGCCGACCGATCATGACAAGCGAACAACTCACCACCGCGCAGCAATTACACGCCCAACATCAGC